>CAMJTZ010000004.1 GCA_946408865.1 uncultured Clostridia bacterium | reverse complement strand
CGAACCAGGAATTTGCGGCGGGCACCTACCTGATTCGGGTTAAGGCGAGCGGAACAGTGCTTGCTTCGGGGAATCAAAGTGTAACAATTACCGCGTACAATCCCAGCAAAGAGACTACGCCGACAGCAACCTTCACAGCGACAGGCGCAGATACCGGCACGCTCTCCGGAGTAGCGGCTGGAATGAAGTACAGCCTGGATGGCGGAACCAACTGGACGGATATCACCGGCAGCACTGATATCAATCTGACAGGGCTTTCCGCCGGAACCATCCAGGTTGTGAAAAAGGGCAATGGAACGACCACGGCTGACAGCGATCCGCAGAGCATTACTGTCACCAAGGCTGAAACGCCGAACCTGACCGTGACCCAGCCGACAGAGGTTGGCGGCAAGGGCACTGTTGCGACGACGACCGCTCACGAATACAGCAGCGACAACGGCAGCAGCTGGACGGCCTGCACCGCGAACCAGGAATTTGCGGCGGGCACCTACCTGATTCGGGTTAAGGCGAGCGGAACCGCGCTTGCTTCGGGCAATCAAAGCGTAACCATCGCAGAAGCAACGGGCGCTTACAGCATCAAATCCACACAGGGCACCGAGCATATCCTAGGTGAAGATACGAACGCGATTTATACCGTCACCAACAGTGCGGACGACAAGCGAGCCTTTGAGCGCTTTACCGGGGTTTCTGTGGATGGCAAGGCCGTTTCTGAGGGAAACTATACCAAGGCCAGCGGAAGTCTGGTGCTCACGCTGAAGAGCGCATACCTGAATACGCTCGCCGCCGGAAAACATCCGATGAAAATCTCCTTCTCAGATGGAGAGGTGGAAACATCCCTCACAATTAATGAATCCACCCCGACCCCGACGCCTACGCCTACGCCAACTCCGACACCCACGCCCAAACCTGTGCCCAAAACAGGCGATCAGGATCATCCGGGATTATGGATTGTCCTGATGCTGATCGGTATCGCCGGGCTGACGGTACTAGGAACGCTGAAAGTATCCAGGAAGAGAAAGTAAGCGTATGCCTTATTATCCTGAGAGGAAGCCGGAGCCGTCCGGCGAAAAGCAGCGGAATACAACAGCGGCGGAGAAGCGCAACAGGCTTCTCCGCCTGTCTGTCGCTGCCTTTTTCTCCCTGCTGGTTCTTTATGGAGCGATCCAGCTGTTCCGGTATCAGTCGGAATTGAATGACTCCAGGAATACTGCTGCGGAACTACGCCGGATTCAGAATCCGGAAGGAATCAAAACAGAATCGACCGATTTGCCTGTATCAAAGGAAACGGTGACTGCCTTCGCAGTTTCTCCCGTTCCCGCTGCTACGCCAATCCCTTCACCCGAAGCATCCAGCGACAGGCTGGAAGCTGTTTCCTATCCGGACAATCCGGGGCTGAAGATGTCGGAACGGTTTAAGAAACTGCGGAAGAAAGGCAAGTACATCGTCGGCTGGATCAGCTTTGACGAAGTGGATGAAGCGGTCGCGCAGAAGGATAATACATTCTTCCTGAACCATGACGCCACAGGAAAGAGAAACAGCAACGGAGCGATCTTCCTGGATTCCGGGATCTTCCTGACGACCCGGCCGTATACAATGATTCTCTACGGGCATAACATGAAAAGCGGAAATATGTTCGGCAGGCTGAAGAAGTATAAGGAAAGCGCGTATTTCTACAAGCACCGCATCATCACTTTTGATACGCTGTATGAAGACGGGAAATATGCCGTATTCGCGGTGATGGAAATGGATACAACCCCGGGAACCGCACACTGGTATGACCTCTGGTCCCTGAATGCTGACAGTTATACGGAACGGGAAGAGGCGATCCGGGTGTTGGAAAAGCGGTCTGTGATCAGCAGCGCCCCGGATGTGCAGGCAGATGATCAAATCCTGTTGCTCGTGACCTGCCTGGACGGGGATACAGAGCGCTTGGTGGTAGCTGCTCGCAGGCTGCGTGAAGGAGAAACAGAAAACAATCTGATGATCCGAATAAACCAATAGGTCAAGAATGAAAAATACCAGTGGACAAGGGGAGAGTACGATAGAATTTATAAGGCCATATATGAAAAATGACCGGATTTTCAAAGCATAGTATTCCACAGAAGGCTGACTGTTCTGCTTTTGAACAGCGGCCTTTTTCATGGAGAGTATCTGAAATCAATATTCATGGGTTGCAATCAATCAAAATGCGGGTTATAATATGCATGATATAAGAGCGTTTTATCACAGAACACAACGACGAGAAAGGGAGGAAAAACAGCATGGATCATATCGTACTTGCTCAGTTTGATATTGATTCCGGATACGTCTATGCACGGACCGAGGATTGTAATCTCATCCTGGTCGATTGCGATGCAGTAGAGAAAGCTTATGCGGATAATATGTATGAGCGCTCGGCTCTGGATTACCTGATTTACAATGATCCCAAAGCATATGTCGAACTTGTTTGTGAAAGCTTCCCTGATCTATATCTGAAAACAAGCACAGATTACACGCGTCTGAGTGATCTGAGATAATCAACAATCTGAAACGGGGAATCATTTGTGAAGGAAATTGGAAAGCGCCTGAAATACCTGCGGGAGGGAATCGGTGTTTCGCAGGAGAAACTGGCGAAAATGCTGAACACCACACAGTCGAGCATTAATCGCTATGAAAACGGACAGACGGAGCCGCCGGTGGAATTATTTCGCAGATACGCAGACTTTTTTGATGTATCATTGGATTACATCTTTTGCCGGGTTGATACACCGGAAGGAAAACTGTACGAGTATCATCCGGAACTTCCGCCGGACAAGGAGGAATTGCGTCGCTTTCTGGATATGTGTTTTGAGCCGGGAAGCCCTGCGAATGCCAAGCTGAAGGAAAGTATTTACCGGATCATGGAGGAAAAAGAATGAGCGGAAAGAAAACTTCTTTGATCACAGTACAGGATACGCCGATTACTGTTATGCGGATCGACCGGGAAGACTTTATCTGCCTGACCGATATGGCTAAAGCTCGTACAGACGCATCTCGCGCTGCGGATGTGATCAAGAACTGGCTTCGATCTCGGACGACGTTGGAATTCCTGGGAACATGGGAAGTTATGTACAACCCTGCTTTTAAAGTGGTCGAATTCGACCACTTTAAAACGGAAGCCGGTCTGCATACTTTTACGCTCAGTGCCAGAGAGTGGATTGAAAAAACAAACGCGATCGGTATGTATGTTCAGTCTGGTCGTTATGGCGGGACGTATGCCCACAAAGATATTGCCTTTGAGTTCGGCTCTTCAATCAGTCCTGTGTTCAAACTGTATTTGCTGAAAGAATATCAAAGACTGAAGGATGAGGAAAATGATCGGCTGAAGCTCGAGTGGGATGCAAAGCGTTTCCTTTCAAAGAGTAATTATCTGATTCATACAGATGCGGTGAAAAACTATATTCTCCCCAAAGCAGATTATAATTCCAGCATGGAGTGGCTTGCTTATGCGGATGAGGCGGATTTACTGAATGTTGCCTTGTTTGGTTTTACAGCGAAAGCTTGGAGAGAGGCCAATCCGGAACTGGCAAAAACAGGAAATGTTCGGGATTATGCATCAATTGCTGAATTGACGGTGCTCTCGAATTTGGAAACGCATAATGCTGAACTAATCAAAAGCGGGATGGAAAAAGCAGAGCGCTTCAAGACATTGCGGGAAATAGCGCAATATCAAATGAAGGTTTTGACTGAGGCGGAGAACATCAAGAAGTTGCCGGCAGGAGGTGAAGGTGAGTGAAAGCGGTAATCTATGCCCGGTATTCTTCTGATAACCAGCGGGAAGAGAGCATTGAAGGTCAGATCCGGGAGTGTACTGCTTTTGCGGAGAAGAACGATTTTCAGGTGCTCCGCCATTATATTGACCGGGCTTATTCAGCGAAGACGGATCATCGACCGGCTTTCCAGGAGATGATCAAGGACAGCGCAAAGCATCTGTTCGATGTGGTGATTGTCTGGAAACTGGACCGGTTTTCCCGGAATCGCTATGACAGCGCACGGTATAAGAACACTCTGAAACACAACGGCGTCAAGGTGATCTCCGCAACAGAAGTGATTTCGGAAGGCGCAGAGGGAATTATCCTGGAATCTGTGCTGGAAGGATACGCTGAATACTATTCCAAAGATCTGTCTGAAAAAGTAGTTCGCGGAATGACCGAAAACTTGTTGAAAGGGAAATTTAACGGCGGTTCCATTCCGCTGGGATATACGATTGACAGTGAAAAGCATTTCCAGATCGATCCGGTGATTGCACCGCTGATTGTGGAGGCTTTTGAACGATATGCTGCCGGGGCGACGATGAAGGAAGTCCGGATCTGGTTGAATCAGAAAGGTGTGAAGAATCCCAGAGGCAACGAAATGTCTCATAACAGCGTCCGGTACATGCTGCACAATAGACGGTATATTGGGGAATATGAGTTTCGGGGCGAGGTCAACATGAACGTGATCCCGCCGATTGTGTCGAAGGAATTGTTCGACAGGGTGCAGAGAAGGATTGAGGAAAGCGCAAAAGCTCCGGCCCGGCATAAAGCGGAGGAAGAATACCTGCTGACGACAAAGCTGTACTGCGGATACTGCGGGGCTTATCTCTGCGGAGAATGCGGTACCAGCAGAACGGGGGATATCTACCACTATTATAAATGCGTTTCGGTGAAGAAAAGGCGGGCTGACTGTAAGAAGAAGCCTGTGCGTAAGGGATGGATTGAGGATATTGTTGTCCGGGAAACCATGGACAGGATCATGGACGACAAATGGATTGAAGCAGTCGTTTCCATGCTGATGCGAATCCAGGATGAGGAAAACTGTGATCTGCCGCTTTACGAGAGACAGCTGCAGGAAACCAATGTAGCAATCAACAATATGCTCAACGCGATTCAGCAGGGCGTTCTGACAAGATCCACCAAGGAACGGCTGGACGAGCTGGAACAGACCCGGGATGATCTGGAGAAGAAAATTACCAATGAAAAGATGGAGCGGCCGAGAATCAGTGAGGATTTCATGCGATTCTGGCTGGAGCGGTTCCGGAAGCTGGATACACAGAAGACAGAGCACAGGAAAATCCTGATTGACACCTTTGTAAATGCTATTTTTCTGTACGACGATAAGATGGTTCTGACCTTCAACTTCAAGGAAGGGGAGAAAACCATCACGTTTGATGAACTGAAAAAGGAAATGAAATCGGAGAAAACCGGTTCGGATATGGAATTACCTGGGGAGCATCAAGGCTTGTCAACGATGGCAAGCCTTTTTGTTATGTTTTGAGATGGGAAGTTTAAGGGGAAAATGCCAATTTAGGCACAGAATTGGAACAGAGAGCAATTTTGTATGATCTCACAGACGTTGTGGGATAAGCGTTTTAGAGCTTGCGAGCTTGGCACAGATTAGGCACAAAACTATTCGTTGAGTAGTTTGCTGACTTTCTGAATTGCATCCTGCTTTCGATCTTCTCTGTGATGAACGTAACGATCCATCGTGGTTTTATAATCGGACTGACCGAGGATGCTTTGGATTGTTTTCACGTCAGTACCAGTATCGTTCAGCATGGTTTTGATCTCTCATGAAGGGAGTAAATTCCAGTCTCGGAGTTTTTTGCTTTCATTTTTGGGATAAGTGATTTATAATGATCCAAGAGTCCATAGCCGTTTCTGTTTTTAAATAATCTCATTAGGGGAGATATGGATCTCTGAAATCGGAGGAAACGGAAGATGAGGGATAAAAAGATCAGGTATATCATGAGCGCGGTCATTGCACTCATGGTGATGTTTTCATGCTGCGCCTTCGCTGAAAACAGAGAACAGGTTGCACAATTGAAAGACGTGATGGTGCTGTTTACCAGCGATGTCCACTGCGGGGTGGATCAGAATTTCACTTACGCGGGACTTTTGGCATTGAAAAACGCCGCGGAAGCAACCGGAGATCATGTGCTGCTGGTGGACAACGGAGATTCGTTACAGGGTGAAGCCATCGGGCTTGTTACACAAGGCATGGCGGATATTGAACTGATGAACGCCGTGGGATACGATATTGCAATTCCGGGAAACCATGAGTTTGACTATGGAATGGACCGGTTCTTCAAACTGGCGGAGGCGGCTGATTTTCCCTATATCAGCTGCAATTTCCGCAAGGAAGGCGAGCTGGTGTTTGCACCGTATATCATCAGGGAATTTGACGGGGTGAAGATTGCCTTTGTCGGCGCGACGACACCCCAGACGCTGAGTTCCTCCACACCGCGCAATTTCCAGGACGCGGACGGCAATTACATCTATGATTTTACACAGGGCAACGGAGGAGCGGATTTTTATGCCGCTGTGCAGAAAGCAACGGATGATGCCCGGGCGGAAGGCGCAGCTTATGTGATCCTGATCGCCCACCTGGGGGACGACGCCTCCGCGAAACCTTATACCTACGCGGATGTGATTGAACACACCGCCGGGATCGATGCCGTGCTGGACGGCCACAGCCATGATACGGAAAAAGTCGTCATGAAAAACAAGGATGGGGCGACAGTGATCCGCCAGGCTTGCGGAACTAAATTGTCCTGCATCGGATGGCTGCGGATTTCCCCGGCGAACGGCAGCGTGGATACCGGGTTGTACACATGGAACAATGAAAAGACCGCTCCTGAACTGCTGGGTATCTGGAACCGCATGTCCGTCGAGCTTGCCCTGCAGAAAGCCAAGATTGCAGACAAACTGACTGAAACCGCCGGCACGACCAATGTGGAACTGACCATCAACGATCCTGAAACATTGGATAAGAGCGGCTTGCCGGTCCGGATAATTCGCTGCGCGGAGACCAACCTGGGCGATCTGTGCGCGGACGCTTTCCGCGGGATAACCGGAGCGGATATCGGCATTGCCAACGGCGGCAGTATCCGCACAGGCATCCGGAAGGGCACGATCACACTGAATGACCTGATCGCTGTGTTTTCATTTGGCAACAAGGTAATCACGGCGGAGGTTACCGGGCAGCAGATCCTGGACGCGCTGGAATGGGGAACGCGGGTTGTGCCGGAGGAAAGTGGCGCTTTCCTTCACGTATCCGGTATGACCTATGAGATTCATACCTATGTTGAGAGCAGCTGCCAGGCAGACGAAAACGGCATGTTCTCCGGTGTGGCGGGGGCTCGCCGGGTGAAGAATGTGAAGGTCGGCGGGGAACCGCTGGATCCGGAGAAAAAATATACAATCGCCGGGCAGACCTATTCGATCACGGACGACGGAAGCGGACAGACCGCGTTCAGAGGGGCAAAAATCCTGAGTGAATGCGAACTGGTGGATTACGAGATTCTGGCGAAATATATCCGGGACACCCTGGGAGGGAAAATCGGGGAAGAATACGCAGATCCCTACGGCCAGGGACGGGTTGTTGCCGTGAAGGAAGGAAGCACTGGATCGGAGCCTGAACCCACGGCCAGCCCGGACACGGCAGCAAACCTTCCGGAACTTCCGGAGGGAGTTGTGCCTGTTACCTGGGAACCGTCCGAGGAACACCTGATCATCCAGACGCCGGAGGCAAAGGCGCTGTATGATCGGATCAGCGCGGGAGATTATCCATCCGTGGAAGAACTGATGAACGATCCCACCGTAAAACAGCTGGATATTCTCGCTGCCTATTATTCCGCAATGTACGGGGACACATCCCTGATCAATACCCCGGAGCGGGAAAAGCTGCGGAAAGATATCCTGGAACAGTATCTGGGGAAGGGATCCGCACGAAAAAACAGCGATCAGAAATATGTCTATGACGGAGAACTGAAAAAGAATTATCAGTGCGTGCTGGTACTTGGATTGCCTGCATCCGGGAAATCAACCAAGATGGCGGATCCGTTAAGCGAGGAGTTCGGTGCTTTTATCCTGGACAGTGACGAAATCAAGGAAATGATCCCGGAGTTCCGGGAAAGCCACGGCGCAGCAGCCGACACGGTGCACGAGGAAAGCAAAGCTATCCTGCAGAATGTGATCAATGCTTTTACGACAGGGGATATGCAGGGATATAATGTAGTCATACCGGCCGTCGGGAGCAGCCTCGACTCCCTGATGAGACGGTTTATTGTTCCCTTCGAAGAAGCTGGATACAATGTGAAAGTCACATATGTTGACGCGAAACTGAATGAAAGTCTGGCACGCGCAGTAAGGCGCGGGCTGAAGACAGGACGGATTCTCTCCAGCTATGTGATTATTGAGTATGGGAACAAGCCGGAGGAAGTCTACCAGACGCTGCTGACCATGACCAATTCCAGGGGAGAGCCTTACGGACTTGAGGACAATTCTGAGCCGGAAGAGGAAGAAGCGCCCGCGGCGTAAACGAAATAAATCATCACTCCAGAAGAACAAAAGCACAACATATTTCAGCATCCTGAACAAGAAGGCTTTTGTGTGCCGGAATGGTAACCGGGACACCTGATTCCTGTGAATTGTTACGAAAAAAATCGTGAGCGTGACATTCTGTCACACTCATTGACTCATGACATCGACACACTTATACTCAACAGTGGAATGGTATAATTTTCAGCAATTCTCTCATTCAACTTACAGACAACCGAACATCCTTGAAAGAACAGGAGAAATAATAATGAATTACAGTGGAAATAAATTCAGACGCATTATCGCCATCCTGCTGACGCTGGCTTTGTTTATCAGCTCGTCAGCGGAAACTTTTGCGTTCACCGCTTTTGCTGAAGAAGTTACAGGAACGGAGGAGAGACAGGAGGAGCAGGATGTCCTGGATGCGGCGGACGGCGGCGAAGAAGAGCAGAAAGAATCCACTGATCTTGTTGATGAAGGGGAAGAAGGCCGGCGGGAGGAAGAGGATTCATCCGCTGCAGGCGGTGAAAGCAGCGAGGAAGAGAAAAAAGAGGATTCGGCTGCTGTCTCCGACGACGAAGAAGATAAGAACGAAGGGGACGAAAACAACGACAATCCGGCCGTAGGGGAACAGGAAGAAAAGAAAGAAGAAAACGAAGAAGAGGACGCGGAGGAGAAGGGTGAAGAAACGCCCGCGGATGTCGGCGGAGAAGAAGAAAACCAGGAGAACGAAAAGGACGAAGACAACGACGATCCGGTCGTAGAGGAACAGGAAGAAAAGGAAGAAGAAAAAGAAAACGAAGAAGAGGACGCGGAGGAGAAGGTTGAAGAAACCCCCGCGGATGCCGGCGGAGAAGAAGAGAACCAGGAGAACGAAGAGGACGAAGACAACGACGATCCGGTCGTAGAGGAACAGGAAGAAAAGGAAGAAGAAAAAGAAAACGAAGAAGAGGACGCGGAGGAGAAGGTTGAAGAAACCCCCGCGGATGCCGGCGGAGAAGAAGAGAACCAGGAGAACGAAGAGGACGAAGACAACGACAATCCGGTAGTAGAGGAACAGGAAGAAAAGGAAGAAGAGGACGCGGAGGAGAAGGGTGAAGAAACTCCCGCAGCTGTAGGCGGCGTAGAAGAAAATAATGAGGAAGACGAAGACAACAATAATCCGGCAGCAGAAGAACAGCAGGGTGACGCTGCGGATGAGTCTTCCAATGACCCTGTCGCGGCGCCTGTAACAGAGCCGGTTTCCGATGCTGCTGAGGAGCCGGGAACGGAGACGGATTCCGAGCCTGCCGCAGCGGCTGCTGCAGAGCCTGAATCCGAACCCGATGAAGAGCCTGTTGCGGAGCCTGCCGCTGACGCGGGCGAGGGGCTTTGCGTTCTGGAAACAAATGAATCTTCTGATCCCGCGGCGGTCCTGACGCAGCAGAGCGTGGACACCCGGTACGGGGACCATATCATTACGGTTTCCGGCCTCCTGCCGGAGGGAGTTACGATCCAGGTGGACGAGATTCCGGCGGAGAAAGCCATGGAAATTTCCGGACCGAACCTGCTGTTTGCCTATGATATCCGGCTGGTGGCGGACGGGAAGGTCTGGCAGCCGCCGGAGGGACAGGATGTGCAGGTTTCCGTATGGGATATGAACGGAAACGTGAGCCCCGACCGGGTAAACGTCCTGCACATGAAAACGGACCTGCTGGATGAAAACGGCGAGCTTTCCGAATCCGCGCTGGACGAGGCCATGGAAGGCATGAGCGACGGCAGCCTGGAGACGGAGAACATCGGAACGAGCACGACGGAGAACGAAGTGGCCTTCGGGACGGGTGAATTCTCCGGATTCATCGCGAACGCGACGCCGGTACTGCAGGACATGGTGGACAAGGCCCTGGCCGCGATGCAGACGCTGAGCGGGCTGGTCCGGATCGTGCTGAGCCAGAACACGACCTATGAAGGGGACGTGCAGATCAAGATCGGGGACCGGCAGAAGTCGGACGATTTCGCGCTGGAGCTGAGCGCTGAGGACGCGGTGGACGAAGGCATGGCCATGTCCGGCGCCGGAAAGACCGCGGCGATCGGCAATATCACCATCTACGGCATCAAGGTGATCATGAACAGCATCATGGTGGATCCGAACAAGGTGATCACGGTGATGAACCGGACGGATTCCACTATTCCGGAACTGAAGCAGCAGGGCGGCGAGCTGATTTTCAACGGCAGCAAAAACATGCCCAATGAAATGAGCATCGTGGTGGGCAACCTGTCCAGCGCGACGGTCACCACCACGGACGACGACGATATCATCACCGTGGAAACCATGGCCGGGGCGAAAGGCGTGACCGTGAGCACCGGGGACGGTGTGGACACGATCAACGCGACCCTGGCAGGCGGCAGGGCGGACCTCAGCCTGGGATTCGGCAACGATACGCTGAACATGAACGTGACGGGCAGCCTGGAAGAGCTGCGGGCGGACACCGGGGAAAGCGCGGATACGCTGAGCATCACGGTGAACGGCGGGGCCGTCAACGCATACGAGAAGACGGACGCCGGGGAAACCGGCGGCATGATCGTCAGCGCCGGCGGCGGGGACGACGTGATCAGCGTGGACGTGCGGGACGCGGCGGGCAGCCTGATCCTGGACACCGGAGACGGCGGCGACGAGGTCACCGTCACCAAGGGAGACCATTTCACCTTTGAAAACACGGACTACGACAAATACTATACGAGCGCGGAGGATCCGAACCTGGCGACGGCCGCGGTGCTGACGATCCGGAACACGGACCGGAGCGACCGGGTGACCGTTGACGCGTCCACGGCGCTGGCAATCAAGGGCGTGGACATTCAGGGAAGCGGCGCTTCCGTATACCTGAAGGGCACGCTGGCGGAGCCGGACAAGATCGAGGGGCTGTCCAACCCCATCACCTGGATTGACGACAAGGACCACTCGAAGGGCTTCCGGCTGCACAACACCCTGGACGCGGAGACCACCAAAAACGACTATACCCTGGATATCACCGGCAGCGCGGAGAACAATTACACCGATACGCTGAAGAACAAGACCACGGTAGAGCTGACAGCGGAAGGGGATACCTTTGCCTACAGCCAGGCGAAGGACGACTTTGTCAACTATGTGCTGAAGAGCGGGAGCAGCGGGCTGAAGAACATTACCATCACCGGATCGGACCGGCCGCTGATGCTGGCCAACTTCGTGATGGACAGCGAATTCACGGAGGACGACGAGGATAAAATCACGGTCAACAACCTGACCGCGGAGAACCTGAACGTGCTGTTCCTGGGACGCCAGATCGATATTGACGGTACGGTAAAGGCGCAGAACGTGCGGGCGGAATCCGCCCAGGGCACGGTTTCCATCCTGGGGAACCTGTTCGACATGGATGAGCAGAGCTTCGGGGATACGCTGGCGAATATGATCAGCGTGAAGGATTCCGCGGTGATCAACGTGAACGGCACGGTGGAGGCTGCGCAGGACGTGGCCCTGGTGGCCCGGGTGAAGCACAGCGGCGGGATGATCACCTTCCTGCCGACGGACGTGAACCTGGTGAACGTGAAGATCGCCGACGCGAAGATCAACATCGGGGAGAACGCGAAGGTGACCGCCGGAAAGGGCAACGTGACGGCGGAGGCAAAGATCAAAACCACGGTCGGATACGAATACGACGACAAGACCCGGCAGGAGAACCCGGAGAAGAGCGGCATGTTCCTGGCGGTCACGGTGATCGCCAACAACGCGGAGGTGAACGTGGCGAAGGGTTCGCGGATCGTCTCCGGCGCGGATTCGGTGTTCCATTCCCAGAGCGACGTGAAGGCGGCGAACTACGCCAATTCCAGCGAGAACATTCCGTCCCCCGTGGACGTGGCGCTGACGGTGATCAGCAACCAGGTGAAAACCCGGTCGCAGGCGGACATCACCGCGGGACGGAAGGTGCAGATCTCCGCAACGGGCACGGTGAAGGATGAGACGGTGGCCACCGGCGCGACGGCGAAGGGGGCGCTCTCCGGCGCGTATATCGCGGTGAACATCGTGGACCAGAACGTGGACGCCGTGGTGGGCGAGGGATCGGTGATCAACGCCGGCGGCGACCTGCGGGTCGCCACGCGGAGCATCGGGAACTCCACGACGAAAGCGGTTTCCGGCGAGGCAAAGCCGGACGACGCGGAGAGCATGGGCATTGAAAAGGCGCTCAAGCATATCGGCGCGACCATCTTCCAGACGATCTGGGACAAGATTAAGGACAAGGTGGCTTCCGGAAACAAGGACCTGGGCGAAAAAGTGGAAAAGGCCATGGCGGACGTGGCGGAAAACAATTATTCCGCCCGGATCGTGAAGGTTTCCGAGGACAACGAGAAGAAGGGATCCGCCACCGTGGCCACGGAGCGGACCACACAGGACGGAAAAACCAAGATCCGGTGGACGGCTACCGTTTCGCCCAAATCCGGATGCCGGGTGAAGAGTGTGCGCTTCCGGTACCTGGAGCCGGGGAGCGACGCCTATACCTATCTGGACGCGGAGGACCTGGGGGACGGAAAATGGGGTTCCCTGATGCCCCGGGCGGACGTGGAGATCATCGTCATCTATGAAGGTGAACCGGACGGAAAGGACGGGGACGGGGACGGCCGTAACGACGCCGGGAACAACGACGGGGTCAACGTGGGCAGCCTGCTGAACGACGCGGAAGCCATGGGCGACAACGCGGAGGAGGACGACTGGCTGGAAGACGGGAACGAACCGGAGGACGAAGGCGACGAGGACGAGGAAGGAAAGCCCAACTACCGCCTGACGATCAAGTCCGCGGAGCACGGCGCGGTGGTGACCTGGCGGACGGCCGGGGACAGCGAAAAGAGCCTTTCCACCGTACAGCCGAACCAGAAGATCCGTCTGGTGCCCAACGCGGCGGAAGGCTATATGCTGCGGGAAAACACGCTGACGGTTTCCTATAAGGTCAGGGAAGACGGGAAGACCGTCACGAAGAAGGAGACCGTCACCCCGGACGGCCGGGGACGCTATCTGTTCACGGTGCCGGAAAACCTGGAGCAGCCGGAGGTGACGGTGACGGCGGAGTTTGTGGTGGACGACGGCACCGGCGAAACGGAAACGAGGCACAAGCAGGTGACCGGATCCATCGCGGTGGGCATCCTGAACAACAACAGCCGCACCGTGATCGAAGAGGGTACGCTGGTGAACGCGGGCGGCCTGGTGGACATGTTCAGCTTCAAGATAAACCGGAACAACACCACGGCGGACGGCACCAATGTGGAGCCCGGGAGCGCGTCCTCCGGGAAGAAAAAGAGCGAATACAAGACGGCTGTGGTGGACCGCTACAGCGTGGGCGGGGCGGAGTTTGCCCTGCGGGTGAACAGCAACCTGAACGGCGCGGTAAAGGGCAGCGTGAACCGGGAGGAAATCGCGGGGGCGTCCGACTACCATCCGCGGTTTGAGATGAAGACGGAGGACGCCGCGAAGATTGACAGGATCGTGCTGAGCTACTACAGCAAGCTGAATCCGGACGGGACCAGCGACATCATCGCGGGCCGGGGCACCCGGCGGACGGTCACCCTGATCCGGAAGACGGACGAAAGCGGCAACGTGACCTACGAGGAGGAAGGCGGACAGAAACTGTTCGACGCCTTCACCGTGAAGATTGAGAACGGGAAGGAACAGCTCAAGGCGAACCTGACCGGCCTGGGGGTCAAGCAGGGCACCGTGGTGGACGTGAGCTTCGTCTTTAAGGAAGACGCGGCAGCCGCCGGGGATACCGGCAGCCAGGAATACCTGATCACCAACCCGATCCGGGTGAGCTACAACTACCTGAAGGACAAGAACAACAAGGAAGTCAAGATGGGTTCCGTTGCCTTCAGCCACGAGAAGGACGGGGTCTACTATTTCCGCGTGGAGCCGGACAAGACCCACGGATACACCATCGACGACTACGACCCGGACAACGTCAACAAAAACACATCGAACATCACCGCCCTGTATGCCAGCTGGATTGATGCCAGCGGAAAACTGCAGAAATCCACCCTGTTCAAGGATACAGGCGATCCGCTGCACACGGCGAACAATATCTGGGCCTTCCAGCCCGATTCGAACTACCTGGGCATTCCCACGGGCACGGTGGTCACCATCAACGCGGTGTTCCGGGAGGATACGCGGGAAATCCAGAAGGACAAGGACTTCAATTCCAAAGAAGCCCACGGCGACGTGACCATCAAAATGAACAAAGCCAAGCGCGGGGACAAGGTGGAGCTGGAGCTGAAGGCGGACAAGGGATACGCGGCCAGCGGCGTGACGGTGAAATACTTTGAGAGCGGCACCGCCACCTGGAAGACCCTGGACGCTTCAAAAATCACGCTGGACCGGGAAACCGGCGAGGCAAGCTTCATCATGCCCGAAACCTCCGACGCGGCGGACAGCCATGTGCGGATCATTCCGGTGTTCGCGAAGAAGGACGTGGAGCTGGGCAAGGCGGAGGGAAGCGCCATCGACTTCAGCTTCGCGGATGGAACCACCTATGCCGGCGCGACGGTGAAAGTGCTGCCGGACAAGGACAAGCTGAAGGAAGGCTACAAGGTAACGGGGATCACCCTGAAATATGACAACGGGGAAAAGACGCTGGAAGCGGACGGCGACTCCTTTGAAGTGACCCCGGACCTGATTGAGAACGACAGGTTCATAAGGGTGTCCGCGAAGATGGCGCTGAAGGCGGTGCCCATCGAAGGCGCCAAAACGGACAACGGGAAGGTTTCTCCCGTCAGCGGCCGGGCGGACGCGGGGGAGACGGTGACCGTGAAGGTGGAGCCGAAGGAAGGTTACCGGATCAAAACCGGAACCCTGAAGGCGGTCGTCCAGGGCTCAAACGAGAGCTACCAGATTGTGCTGAAGCGCGGAAAGGACGGCAGCTACAGCTTCACCCTGCCCGAAGATATTACCGCCGGCGCCAGCGTGAAGCTGACGGCGGAGTTTGAGGCCGGCAGCGAAGGCGTGGAAATGAGCCTGGGCGCCAGCGCCGCCGTCGGTGTGATGATGAGCGAGAACGACGTGCTCATCGAGGGCGGCAGGGTCAGCGCCGGGGCGGGCTTCAGCCTGATCGGCCTGTCCGTCGGCGGCAAGGCCATCACCGGGGCGAAGGCCGGATACAGCCAGGGCGATATCGGCGTGGCCGGCGCGCTGGCGGTGCAGGTAGCCAAGGCAAACGTCACCGTGAAGATCAACAAGGACGAGGAAGGCAGCATTTCCCTGAAGAAGGGATCCCTGTTCTTCCTGTCCAAGGGCAAAATGGAATTCAAACTGACCGCGGACGCGGCGGGCAAGAAGACGCCGGAGGCGGGAACCCTGGGCGTGGGCGCGGGAATCGCGGTGGCCGTGAACACCGTGCACATGACGGGTGAGATCGAGGACGGGGTGAAGTGGGCCGCCTACGGAGCGGAGAAGGCCGCGCCTGCGGTAACCGCGATCAACATTAACGTGGGCCAGAAATATAAGGATGAAACCACCGCGAAGGCCGGCGCCGTCGGCGGAAGCTCCTTTGTGCCGGTGGCGGCGGTGGACATCAGCACTGTCGACGCGCGGGCTTACATGGGCCGGCTGGACATGAGCGGACTGCAGAAGGACCTGCAGGCGAAACCCGCGGACCAGCTGACAGCCGCGGAGAAGGAATACCTGGAAGGTATCCTGCATGTGACGGGCAAGGTGAAAATCAAATCCGCCGTAGGGGCGGCCAAGACGGAATACAACCATGTGGTGACGGCGGACGCTTCCTCCCGGGGCGGAAAGACCTCCGTGGGCGGCGCCTTCGCCATCACGGTGATTGAAAACAGCACTGAAAGCATCCTGAACCAGAGCATGACCGCGGACAAGGACGTGACCCTGACCTCCGGAATGGGCAGCGCGCTGAAGTCCGTCGCGAACGCCGCGGCGGCCGGCGGCGTGAAGAGCAAGAAGAAGAACGGCGCGGACGCGCAGGCGGACAGCATGCTGGGCGGCGCGGCGGACATGGCCGGCCGGTACGGCGGGCAGGACGCGAACCGGATCCGGAACCGGGCCGGCGGACGCCAGCTGGCGGAGACGGGCGAGAACACGGTTTCTGCGGCCGGCGCCTTCGTCCTGAACATCCAGAAGGGCAGCGCCCGGGCAGAGATCGCCGACGGCGTGGACCTGGCGACCAGGGGCAAGCTGGAGGTCAGGAGCGCCAACCGCACGGACGGTACCATCCGGGCGGACGCCTCCGCGACCAAATCGAATACGGGCGTGGGTATCGGCATCGCCATCAACATCGTGGATATGAACAATATCGCCCGGATCGGCAGCGGCAGCATCCAGGCGAAGGAACTGCTGGTGACCGCGGATATCGAGCGCATTCCGGGGCGGATCATCACCAGGACGACGATCCGGAACTCCGGCGCGCTGAAATCCGCCGTCCAGACCCAGATTGAGGAAGCAATCCTGAGCGTCGTGCCGGAAAGCGTCGCCAAACCCGGCGGCGTGGACCTGACGAAAGTGATTTCCACCTTCGCGGGAACGGCGGCCGCGAACGTCATCGCGGATATGGGGCTGGAGAAGCTGGTGACGCTGAACGCCGGGGACGGCATCGGCGAGGGACTGGCCAACGCGGGACGGGTGCTGCTGGAGCGGCTGAAGGCTTTCCCGCAGACGCTGGCCGCGCCGTTTGTGAACGTGTTTGAAGAGTTTGAGGAAATGGCGGCGTACATCGACGACCAGGGCGGATCGGAGTACTTCGAAACCTTCTTCAAGGACCTGCTGGGCACCGCCGTGATCGAAGTGGCGGGCGACGCATGGGACACCGTGATCGAAAAGGTGATCAAGGACGGCGGCAGCGCGCTGCTGGGCAACGCCCTGGAAATGGTGACCGGCAAGCTCAGCGGAAAAGGCTGGGACAGCAGCAAGGTGAAGGAATCCCTGAAAACCACGTTCACGGGGGCGGCGTCCGAGCTGCTGTGGCAGATCGTGGACACGGCGTTCAACAAGATGGGCGACCAGATGCCCGTGCTGAACCAGGCGAACAAGGACCGGATCCTGGAAATCAAAAAGAGCCTGAAGGAGAAGACCTTTGCCGAGATGGGCAAGGATCTGTGGAAGGACATTGACAAAACCTTCCGGGAGCAGGTATACGACTACGAAACCTATCTGATTAAATATTCCGAGGGAAACTTCAGGGAAAACATCAAGAAGGAACTGATGAAGGTCCTGAAGGAATCCACCGTGGCCGCCACCAACGAGCTGCTGGACCAGGTGGCCGGCGCGTTGGACGTGAAATTTGAAAAGGAAGCGAAGGACGACCGGCACGTGATCTCCACCCAGGCCATCAGCGGCGCGGGCGCGAAGGAAACCAGCGGCGCGGGCAGCCTGGCCATCGCGGTGGTGAACCTGAACACCGTGGCGGAGATCGCGGACAGCAACGGCGGCGTGAAGGTGAGCGGCGCCATGGCGGTGACCGCGGAAGAAGCGCGCCGGATCCGCACCCACGCCACCGCGGCGGTGGATGCCAGGGGCGAGGCGGACAATAACGACGGCAAGGGCACGGCCGAGGAAAGCAACACCGCGGACAGCGGTATGACCGCGGTCACCGCGCCGAAGAGCACGGTGACGGTGAACGTGGGCGTCGGCGGCACCGCGGAATTCAAGCGGGAGCACGACGACACGGATCCCGTGATCTATCTGAAGCCCGCCGCGGGGTATACCCTCAAGGCCGGGGACAAGCTGGACTGCACCTACAAGCTGCCCGGGGAAGACGACGAAAAGCACGCGCAGCTCACCGTGAAGAGCGAAGGGGACAAGCTGTATATCCGGCCCCTGTACGAGCTGATCAACGATTACGACGAGGAAGAGGACGACCTGGACGAAACGCCTGTGAGCGTGACGGTGAACTTTAAGGAAGTGCTGCACAGCATTCCCGCGCCGACGACCGAGGACGTGGACAATCCGAACCGGGAATTCACCGCGGGCGCAGTGACCGTCGGCGTGGACGGCCGCGGCGCGGAGAACGGCACAATCAATGCCCGGGTGGGCGAAACGGTGAAGATCACCGTGGACCACACCAAGACCCCGGGCCAGCTGGTGGAAGGCATCAACGTCACCTACAGGGACAGCAGCGGCGCGGAGAAGGCCGCCACCCTCCGGAACGGCATCGCCCTGTACTCCTCCAACCGGAGCGAGAGCGTCTACGTGCTGCGGATGCCCGACGTGAACATCACCGGGATCATGGTCTCCTTCCGGGACGGGGAGGATGACCGGGCGGACAACGAGGCGACGGACGCCGCCGGGCGGTCCATCGGCGTCGGCGCGGCGTTCGCGTTCGCTTACGGCAATTCCACCGTGAAGGCCGCTGTCGGCAGGCGCGGGGGCGGCGTGGACGCCGGGACGCTGGCGGTGACCGCCGGCCTGGAGCACGAACAGGAGAACTACGCCACCGCCGGTACCGATCCCTTTGAGGGCACGGCGAAGGATTCGGAGAAGGGCAAGGGCATCGACGCCTCCGTATCCGTATTCATGGTGGACAATCAGGTGACGGCGTCTGTGGCGAAGGGCACGAAAGTGATCACCCGCGGCGACCCGTCGCAGGCGCTGAAGGCGTCCTGGGACCTGAATAAAAAGATCAGCAGGAACACGGACGAAGAAGGCGAAGAACAGAAGACCGAACGGACCGCGGTTACCAACGGCGCGGTGGTCATACAGGCGAGCGAGACCGGCGCCACCGAAACCAAGGCCAGCGCCTACGCCACCGGAAGCAGTACCGCCATCGGCGCCAGCGTGGCGGTGAACATCTCCCTGTCCGATATCGAAGCATCGGCAGGGGACAGCATCGACGCCGGCGGCGCGGTGACGGTGAAGGCGGACAGCCTCAGCGAGGATGAAACCTGGGCCTTCGCCACCGCGCTGGGCGCGGACATCCAGCGGGCGCTGAACAAGTTCGCGGACAAGAAGGAGTCCCTGGAGGAAGGCGCGAACAAGCTGACCCACGGCGACTATTTTGACAAAAAGAGCGGAAAGAAGGACGGCGGCACCGGATCCGGACAGCGGATCGCGGGGCGGCTGAACGACGAACGGGTGCGGGGAGAGAACGCGGACGAGGCGAACGCCAACGTGAACGTGTCCTCCAACGTGCTGCGCAGCCAGGGCGTGCAGGCGGACGGCGCGGAGGACGCCGGCGAAGCGGCCGGGGACGCGGGCAGCCGGGTGAACGAAGGCGCGGGCCGGGACGATATCCACGCGCGGGATACCGGCAGCAAAACCAGCAAGCTCCAGGTGGCGGCCGCTGTGGGCGTCACCGTGGCGCAGCACAGCGCGGCGGCCAGCGCGGACGGCTCGATCCGCTCCGGCGCGGATGTGGAGCTGGCGGCTGTCAACTCCGGGAATTTCAATACCAGAAGCACCGCCGCGGCCATGAGCCTGGAGTTCGGCAAGGGCAACACGATCGCCGCCGCCGCGGGCGTCAGCGTGAACAAAAACAAAGCGACTGCCGAAGCGAAGGGCGACCTGACGGCGCAGGGAAACATCCGCGTCACCTCGAACCTGACGCAGAACCTGGAGGAGGGTTTCATTACCCGGCTGCCGGTGCAGGCGCTGTCCGGCGCGGTTTCCGGCAAGGGCAACACGACCTCCATCGCCGGCGCGGTGGGCGTGGTGGTCAGCAGCGCCGTCAGCAGCGCTGAGGTGACCGGCGCGAGGTGGATTACGGGCGACGCGGTGACCGTGTCCGCCTACGACAAATCCAAGCTGGGCGCGCGGGCAGGCGGCATCAATATTTCCACCGGCGCGAACGTCGGCGCGGGCGTCTCCGTCGCGGTGATTACCAGCGACAACGAAGTCACGGCCGGCGTGAACGACGGCGCGCAGATTGCCGCCAACAGCTTCGAGCTTTCCGCGAAGAAGGATTCGATCACCTGGGAAGACTTCCAGTTCCCGTGGAAGGTCACCGACGTGTTCACCGATTCCTCCGCGCTGACCGACGGGGAGCGGGAGAATGTATACACCGGCATCATCGACATCCACAGGAAGCCGGGCGAGACCAGCTATACCGTGGACCTGAACCTGGATACCTACGCGCTGATGAAGCTGTTCGACGCGGGCAACATGCTGGCTTTCACCAACTATTACACCGCGGCTATCGCGGGATCGCTGGTGGCCGGCAGTTCCGGAGGCTCGGCCGGCGCGTTCAACGGCGCGGGCTCCTTCTCCGTCGTCCGTACGGAGAACACGGTCCGTTCCGTCCTCGGGAACAACGTTACCGTGAGGAAGCGGAACGAAAAAGCGGGCGACGGCGTGCGCGTCGCCGCCAGCGACGAGACCACCGCCCGCCTGATCGGCGGCGCTGTCGCCGCGGGAACGGCCATGGCCACCGCGGGCGTGACGGTCACCTTCCTGTCCGATCAGGACGACGCGAAGACCGTCCTGGGCAACAACGTGACGATCGGGGCGGACCGGGTGGCTGTGGAAACCCGCGGGGATACCACGGCCCAGGCGTTCAACGCGGCCGCGGCTGTCGATGTGAGCAGCCAGAGCACCGCCACCATCGGCGGGGCGGTGAACGTGCTGCTGATGAAGAATACGGCGGACACCGCCATCGGGAATAACGCGAGGATCACCTCCGGGAGCAGCCTGGACATCGGCGCCGGGGCGGATATGGACCTGATCCTGGTGTCCGTGGGCGTGGCGGGCGCCCGCAAGGGCGTCGCCGCGGGCGGCACCGTCGCCTACATCGACGACGAAGCGGCTTCCACCGTGACCGTCGGGGACAATCATACCCTGACCGCGGAGAAGGACGTGACCGTCTCCGCGAAGACGACGGACCACCTGATTTCCGTGCTGGCCAGCGCCAGCGCTTCCGTGACCTCCGGCGGCCTCGCCGCGGCCGGGGCGGTGAACGTGCTCCGCTCCGCCGCCAGGGGCGTGACCACCCTGGGCGAAGGCGGAAAGGGAAACGGCATCTTCACCAGGGAAGGGGACGTGGTGCTGGAAGGCAGCACCGGAACCAGGGCGATCAACGTCACCGTGGGCGCGGCGGGCGCCAGCGGCGTCAGCATCGGCCTGTCCGTGAACGCGGACATTTTCGAGCGGGAATCCGCCGTGGAGATCAGGGGTGGGAACGACTACAAAATCAAGACAGAGAAAATCGGCGGCGTGATGATGCAGGCCGCCGGGGAAGATACCGGCATCATCGGCGCGCTGGCCCTGGCGGGAAGCCTGGGGGGCGCCGGCATCAGCGGCAACCTGGCGCTGGATCTCAGCCGGAATAAGCTGCGGACCCGGATCGAAAAGGGTACGGTTGAGAATTATTACTGGAAAGACAGCGAGGGCGGCGACGATATCTTCAACACCCACCTGAAGGACCGGACCTATGTGATCGCCGGCAGCATCGCCCTGGCCAACGCGGGCCCGGGCGTCGGTGCCACGGCGGTGGCGGTGGTCAAGGAAAACAGCCTGCTGACCGACGTGGGGAAAATCCATGTGGACGGCAGCGCGGACGGAAAACTGGCGAAGAAGGCCGCCGGCGGAATCGCGGAGGATGGCATTTACGTCAGCGCGACCGTGGATAGCAACATCGTGGTCGGCGCGGCGGGCGCAGCCCTGTCCGCCTCCGCGGGTGTGGCGGCGAACGTGGCGGTACTCGCGGACCGGAATACGGTGGTGGCGGACGCTTCCGGCGCGAATCTGGAAGTGCAGAGGGCGCGGACGGAGTGGATTGAATACGCGCAGCGCTGCTTCATGGCGGACGCTCCCGGCGGACCGAATCCCCGGACGGACGGGACGGGACTGCGGGAAGTGACGGAAGCGGAAATGCTGGCCTATCTCCGGAGCAATCCGGACCTGGATTCCGGCAGCACAAAGGCGTATGTCCTCGATCCCTCCACCGGCAAGTACTGGAGAGCCTGGAGAAAACAAGACATCTATGATTCCAAATTGGTGACGTATAAGGGCAACCTGAACGTCGTCGCCTCCAACGACGCCAGCCGTACGCTGTTCGCCGGCGGCGTGAACGCCGGCCTGACCGCGGGCGTGGGCGCCTCCGTGGCCGTGCTGGTGGGCCGGGCGGAAGTGGAAGCCCGGGCAGGCAGCGGTGAGGCGTCTGACGACGTGAAGATTCTCGGCCAAAACAGGGACAGGATCACCGTGCTGAACGTGAGCGCCGGCGGCGGCGCCACGGCCGCGGTGGAAGCGGGCATCACCGTGAGCGACCTGGGTAGCAAAGTGCTGGCGGAAGCGGCCGGTAAAAAACTGACAGCCAAAGGATACGGGAAGATCAGTGTCCAGGCGCTCAACCATACGGATATGACCAATGTGGCCGTTGCCCTGGCGGGCGCCGCCACAGCGGCGGTGACGCCGGTGTTCGTCTATACCGGATTCACCGGGGAAACGGATGTGCTGGCCGCCGGCGAACTGGATGCGGAAGAGATCATCCTGAAGGCGGATTCCGCGAAGCGCGTCGACCAGTATACGGTAGGCGCGGCAGGCGCGGGGACCGCCGGCGTATCGGGCGCTGTGTCCGTGACGGCCCTGAGGGACCGGACCGACGCCCGGACCGGCGCGCTGAAGACCGGCGGTTCCTCCACGAAAACCACCCTCGAGGCCGGCAGCGACCTGACCCTGCGGGGCGTCAGCGGCATCGCGGCCGGCGCGGGCGCGGCGGCCGTGGGCGTGAACGCCCTGGTGGCCGTCGCCCATTCCTCCACCCTGGCGGAGCTGGGTGACGGAGCGGATTTCTACTACGGGGACACCCTGAACGTGAAGGCCCACAGCAACCGGGATATCATCAACGGCGCGCTGAATCTGAACGGCGCGGGAGCGGCGGCCGTGGGCGTGACCGTGATGGCGCTGGCGGCCGGGGAGAAGCTGGACCAGGATACGGCGGACCGGCTGGTGTACGGCAGCGGCGGGAAGGGCGGCACGAAAGCCTTTGACGCCGCCGCGGTGATCCGCCGGCTGAACACGCTGGGGGTGGACACCTCCGCCATGGGCAGCCTGGAAGGGGATCTGGGCGGCAACGGAAAGATTACGGACTACGACAGCCTGGGCACAAAGAAAGGCAGCAGCAGGACCTTTGACGCGGACTCCGGATACGCCGACCACAGCGAAAACATGAAGGTGGGCGAAAGCCGGGACCTGCAGAACGCGAAGAACCTGAGCGCCAGCGCGGCGAACGGGGAGCCCACGGATTCCGTGACGGCGCGGATCGCCGCGAAGACGGAGATCAAACGTGTGAACAAGATCCTGGTGGAAGCGGAGCAGCAGACCCTGGCCGACCTGTTCGGCGGCACGGTGGGCGGCGCGGGCACCGCGGGCGTGGGCCTGAGCCTGACATACGCCGGATTGCACAGCAACGTGACGGCTGCGTCCCTGGGCACCGTTGAAGGATGGAAAGGAAACACCAGGAGCCTCACCGTGCGGGCGGTCTCCGGATCCGGGGACGCCGCGGTGGAAGCCGGTTCCCTGGAGGAAACACACCTGGGCGCGCTGCTGAAGGAATTCGGTGACAAGCTGAATCCCGCGAAGCGGTCCATCCGGGCCGTGGGCGTATCCGCCGGGGCGGCGGGCGTCGCGGGCATAGGCGTTTCCGGCGGTGTGGTGCAGCTGGATAACGTGACCCGCGCCGTGGTGGGCGGAACCGTTGAAGCGGACAGCGTCTCCGTTCAGAGCGAAGCGCTGTACCGGGACGTGATGGCGGCCAGCCTCAGCGCCGGCGGTGCGGGCGCCGCGGCCGTGGGTCTCTCCGTGGCCGTCGCTGAAAGCCACGGCCTGGCGGAAGCAATCGTGGACGCGGGAGCCTCCATCAAGGGTACAACGAACGTGGATACGAACACGGTATTCAACGCGGACGCCTTCGCGGCCACGGTCGCGGTGAGCGGTATGTTCAGCGGCCTGGCGGGAGTGGGCATCGCCCGGAACAGCCTGACCCAGAACACCACGGTCACCCGGGGCGCCAGCGTCAGCGGGGAACTGAACGTGAAGGCAAAATCCGCCACCGCGGCGAACGCCTGGCTGGCGGGGGTCAGTGTGGGCGGCGTTGCTGTGAACATCGGCGTGGGCATCGCGGACGTGTCGGCCGAGGTGAACACCACCGTCGGCCTGGAAGGCACAGGCAGCACGAAGCTGGAAGGGAATAACCCGGTCCGTATCGCCAACGACATCAGCAGCGCGGCCAACGCGGCCCTGCTGTCCGCGACCGGCGGCGGCGCGGGCATTGCCGCCAATGTGCTGCTGGTATTCAACGAAACAAAGGCAAAGGCGGAGGCGGCGAACCTCGAGGGCAAGGTCTCCGCCCTGGAAATCGAAAGCGGGATGGACGCCACGGTCACCTCCAGAATCGCCGCGGGTACCCTGGGCATCTTTGCCGCGGGGGTCAGCGTGAACTACGCGGACCTGAACGCTGTGAACCGGGCCGCCTTCACAACGAAGGACGCGGACCTGGCGGCCCAAAAGCTGAGCGTGATTGCCGAGACCCGGAAGACGCAGGCCCGGGCTTCCTCTGTCACGGCGGAAGTGGGCGTGTACAGCGTGGGCGCCAACGTGGCCATCGCCCGGAACCGGACTCACACCGAAGCGGTTCTCAGCGCGGAGGGCATGAAGAATTCCATCAGCCCGGAAACCGTCGTGCGCAGCAGCAGCAAAAACACGGACGCCAAAGCCACGATGACCGGCGTTTCCGCCGGCGCGGTGCGAATCGGCGCAGCGGTGACCGTCGCCATGAACGAAGCCTCCAGCAAGGCCGACGTGTGGGCGAAGAATCCCTCCGGAACCAGGCTGCAGGAGCTGTCCAGCCGGGTGGAAGGCGAAACGGAAGCGGACCTGACCACCGGAACCGGCGCCCTGGCGAACATTGGGGCGAACGTCGCCCTGGCCTACGGGCGGACCTCCTCCGTCATCAGCGGGAGCTTTGAGGACTACAATGCCGGCATCACCGCCGAAAACACGGGCAGGGACCGCGTGAAGGCCACCGTCACCAATATGATCGGCCTGAACGCGGTCAGCGCGGCGGCCATGGTGGGCGGCGCCTACAGCCAGGACGAATACGTGACCCGGATCACGGCGAAGAACATCAATGCGGAAAATAATGCCCTTACCCTGTGGGGTATGAAAACGAATTACGAAACCTCCGCCATTGCGGATGTCACTCCCTCGTCCAGCGGCGTGGACCTGAACTTCGCCGGAGCCGTCGTCAACGTCTCTGACGCCGTGAACAAGGTGAAAGCAGGCGCGGAGGTGTACCTGGAGAACAGCCGTCTCGGACAGGCAAAGGTGACTGCCCAGGGGAAAGCGGACGTCAGCGCGATGGTGCGGCCCGCTACATTCGCATGGGGTATCGCGGTCAACGTGGGCGTCAACCGCGTGACTGCGGAGCAGGAGGCGGACCAGTACGCCGTGCTGCGGATGAAGAACAGCAGCGCGGACAATGCCAGAATCACGATGGAAAGCTTCATGGACAAGAGCGAGGTCACCGCTGCGGTCAGCACTTCCGGCGCGAAGGAGGAGAACCAGACCAAGGTCCGGCTGGGCGCCGTTTCCGCGGAGGTCAACACGGCGAAGGCCACCCGCAAATCTGTGAACACCGTGTCCATTATCGGTGAGGGAGGCGCGGACAAGAATATCCTGGACATTTATTCCCTGAGACTCTTTGCCGGCAACAACCCGGAGCAGGGCGCGGCTGACACGAAAGCGATCACCAACGGATCCTGGCAGGCAGGCCTGGTGACCGTGGGCGGCATCGAAGGCAGCGCTGTCGCCGCGGACAAGCAGCGCATCAACGTCCAGGGCGTGCAGATGAACGTGGACGGGAGCGCTTTCCTGCGTACTTTGTCCTGGAATACCGCCACGGGCGAGGGCGGCGTGCCCGGCGGACTGTCCATCGCGGGCACCAGGAACACCGAAATCAAAGCGAGCATCGGCACAGCAAACGATCCGCAGTCGTCTGTCGTAACCATCGGCGACGACGTGAAACTGAAATCGGAGTATATCCAGATCTACGCAGACAACCGCGGCAGGGCCGTCTCCAGCCTGAAGAAAGGCGTCACGGTCTCCGCGGTGGATCTGGGACTGGCGGAGCAGCCCACGGAATCCTGGTATGATTCCCGGGTCATCATCGGAAAACAGGCGCAACTGGAAACACAGGGCCGGATGGAACTTTTAACCAGAACTTCCACCGACGCAAACTCCACAGTGGAAGCGAAGAGCGTGGGCCTGGCATTTGCCCTGGACAGGACAAAGGGCGTCAACACCATTCACACCAACGACCTGATCGACATCGGCAGCGGCGCGAGCCTGCACGCCGGCTCCAAAACGCTGGACATCGAGAAAAATGATGTAAAGGTGGGCGAGATGCTCCCCGGAATCCATATCAGCACCAATGTAAAGGCTGATATGCGGGCCATCACGGAGCTGAATGGCGGAACGGTGCTGATGGATGTACGGGTGGCCAAAGCCGAGAACACGCTGAACCGTACGCAGGCGATCCGGATCGGCGACGGCGCCTCCCTGACGTCGGACGCGGATATGCGGATCCGCTCCGTCAGCGGCGAATCGGACTACATCTATACCCGGGTCTGCATCGATAACGGCGGAGCTATTGCCATCGGCGACGGGGAAGCGAATGCCCGGATCACGGTGGACAACAGCGTCACTGTGGGGAAAAGGGCCAAACTGAGCGCGAAGACAGAACTGCTGCTGGAAGCGCTGAATACCCACTACTACACCAAAAACGGGGAAAAGAAGAACGGTATCCTGACCCAGGCGATTGCCTATACCGGGGGTCTCGGGATCGATCCCCAGCCGATAGCGCTGACCGACCTGAATGAAAAAGCCGTGGTCAGCATCAACCGGGGAAGCAGCGGCGAAGCGGACGCCGCCAGCCTGACAAGCAGTACGGGCGACGTCATTTCGCGGGCCACCAACGCGGATATGATCACCAAGACCTATTCCCACAGCGTTGGCAAGGCTGCCGGCGGCGCCTCCCGGGCGAAGTCCAGAATATACATGAGCCTGGACAATACCGTGTGGGTGGACAACGCCATCCTTTCCGCGGCAGAGTCCGTGATCCTGCAGGCGCAGAACGACGCGGGCGGCGGGAAGCCGCAGATGCTGGCGGAAGCCTGGGCGGAACTGTATGCGGCGGGCGGCTATGTATCCGGCGACGTGTATACCGGCGGCACTGCCCTTAACCAGATCCGGAGCAGCGATACCAGTCTGGTGACTGTGACCGGCAAATTCGTTCATGACCAGATGACACCGCGCGGATCCATCGCCCTGAGCCTGTATCCCCACATGGATCGTGTCGGCGCAATTTATAACGGTTCTGAAACACACAACGGATGGACGCAGACTGCCCTGTGCGACTTCTGCAAAGCCGAAACAGCGAACGAAGCCGGCGAAGCCAAAGGCGGCAGCGCCTGGATGATGAGCCACTATTTGTCTCCGCTGTACGACTTCGGAACCGCCCTGACGGACGGCGTTTCCACAGCCGTGATCGCGGATAACTACGAGGCGGCCGGGAAGATCTATGTGCTGGACCTAGAGGTCGTCCTGCCGGAGGACGTGACCCTGGCGGCGGAACGGCTGGTGAAATACCGGCTGTGGAACAGCCGCGCGACCGGCCACGCGGCGTACCTGCTGCCCGACAGCACGCGGATGTACACGGACGGGGAAGGAAGACTGCAGTACGTGGCGGACGTGGTGGGCGCGGATGTCTCCGGAAGCGGAAGCATCTATCCCATGGACGTGATTACCGCGCTGACGGCGGAAGCCTTCGCAAACCCGGTACTCCCCTTCGGAACGGAGGGCTCCCTGGACTTCCGCACGGGCGGACTGACGGTCCCGGCGGGAAGCGACTTTGAACTGTGCCTGGATGAAGTATCCGGCGGATGGCTGCTGCGGCAGTTCCGCGAAGGCACTTTCCGGATGCTTGCGGCTGACCGGGAAGAGATCAATTCCTGCGTGCTGGATGGCGCGGCGCTGCCGTACGGCAGGATTGCCGAAGGCATTACGGAAGGCGGCGAAGCGGAGAGCCTGAAGCGCTACTGGGTGGGCGACACCCCCGAAACCGCGTCCGATCCGTACCAGGAACTGATCTTCCTGATTATCGACGAAACCACCGATGAAGTGGAAGCTTTCCGGACCTCCCCGGCCGCCCTCGGCGCCGGCGTTCAGCCGGTCGAGATGTCCCTCTGCGTATTCCGGGACACTGAAGCTGACCGCGCGGGCGTGGAAAAGTACAATGTGATGTTCTTCGATACGCCCGAAAGGGTGGAGAGCCTGTTCAAGGTTGTCACCGGGATCATGACCGGCGGGGAAACGGAAACGCCGGGATCCCTGGAGATCGTCCTGCTGGGCTACAATGTGGAAGGAACGGACCTGCCGGCCTACGCTGTCAGAGATCAGTTCTACGTCCTGCTTGACGGCACGGACGGCCGGGTGGACCTGCCGGTGTATACCGTCAGCGGCCGGTTCTACGAGACCTGCGACGAGACGCCGGTCGTGGAATCCGAACCCTACAGCGCCACCTTCGACGGCGACGTGTTTGAATCCGGATTCGTCCGGATTGAAGGGATCCGGAGCGGGGACCTGCGGGTGACCGTGAAGAAGGATCATTACATCTGGGCGGAGTGGACCGGCGAGGATACCGCGGAGGATATCGCCGGCAGGCAGTATGATGGGGTGGCGGATCTCGTGGCCGAACTCCAGGCGGAGAGGCAGGAGGAAGAGAATAAAACAAACCGGACGGACGACTGGAAGGACGCCTATCATGTTATTCCGCCGGACGAAACCCCGGATACCCAGCCCACGGATCCCGAAATGGATGATAAGTTTGAGATGGAGTTAATGGACATGTGAAAAACCGGGCTGTGAAAAGCAGCAGCAGACCAGATCGAAAGATCTGGTCTGTTTGCGTTTCCCGGGCGGGGCGCAATGCGTTTTTATGCGTTCATCAGGGAACAAAAGTGCCGGAAGGAACGTCTTACAGGCAGAAGGGTGCGAAAGGAGAAGGGACGAATGAGAAAAATCGGATGGATTTTACTGCTGGCCGCCCTGCTGCTGGGAGCGGTTTCCGGGGCGGTGTTCGCGGAAGGCGCGGCGCAGGAGATTGCGCCGCTGGAAATCAGGGAGGAGGACCTGGACCTGGAGAACGGGAGCTTCTGCCTGCAGATCGAGGACCGGGACCGGATTATCCCTGAAGGGTATTTCACCGCGGCGCTGTACCTGGAGGACCGGTATGATCCGGCGCAGATTGAAAACATGAAGGCCGGGGACCGGGTGCTGGTGAACGGGGAATGGTTCACGGTCAGTGAGGTCGTGGTCCACGAGGAAGAGGTTTATAATGAAATGGATGAAGACGATGCTGAAACCGCTTTGAAACGTACAATAAACATCTATGAAATCTACACCGAGGAAGAATTCTGGGGTTATATCACCTTTGAGCCCCGGACGGAAGGTTTCTATAACGCCGTGGAGAACGACTGGAATCCGATCACCCTGGTCAAAAAGGTGAAGATCACGCTCCCGCTGCCGGACGCCTTCGTCTACCATGAGATGTCAAGCGGCGGAGCGGAAGATGATCCCTGTGGTCCGGAGGATTTCATCGATTTCCTGCTCCATCCGGAAGGGGATGAAGAGGAGGATGAAGCAAATGCGGCCGTTCCCTTCTTCAACCCGTACAACACAAATGTCGGCTTCCGGGACGGACTGATGATGAACATCTGGAGCTTCAGTTATCCCCACGGTCCGGAAATTGACGAATGACAGACTGAAACGGTCCTGCCTGATCCGTCAGGGATCAGGCTTTTATATGCTTGACGGGTGGGAATCCGGACGGATAAACTGTGTGTATACAGAAAACGGAAGGAAATAAAAAGGAGAACAGGAGAATGGAAAAAGGACGGATTTTGTTTCTGAACGGGGTAACCAGTTCCGGAAAGACCTCCATTGTGGAGGCGCTGCAGGCCCGGAGGGACGTTTTCTTCTACGTGGTGGCCAACGACCTGTTCCAGGAAATGGTCGGGGAGGAGTACCTGCGGGAGGATTACTGGAAGTATCTCGGGGAAGTGATCATCCTGATGTATCACACCGCGAAACTGTTCTCCGACATGGGAAAGAATGTGATCATTGACGGGATCCTGGTGGAGCGGAGGGGGGTCGCCCCCCACTATGAACAGCTGCGCACCATCCTGCAGGACAATCCGCTGGACATCGTGGAGCTGTACTGCCCCCTGGAGATCTGCCGGCAGCGGAATATCGCCCGGGGGGACCGGTATGAAAGCCAGTCGGAGGAGCAGGCGGCCCTGATGGCGAAGGACATTCAGTATTCCATGCGGGTGGATACCAGCGTGTATTCGCCGGAGGAATGCGCGGAGCAGATCATCCGGGAACTGTTCTGAGACGGGAGATCCGGCCTGTTTGGGTAAAAAAGGAAAGCCTGCGTTGCTGCAGGCTTTTCCGGCTTTTTGGCTGTTGGAATCAATAGTTTTCCGCGGCGACTTCAAAATAGCTCTGGGGATGGTTGCAGACGGGGCAGACATCGGGGGCTTTGGTGCCCACGACGATGTGGCCGCAGTTCCGGCATTCCCAGATCTTCACTTCACTCTTTTCAAAGACCTGCTTCATTTCCACATTCTTCAGCAGGGCCCGGTAGCGCTCCTCATGATGCTTTTCGATGGCGGCGACGCCGCGGAACTTCTCGGCCAGCTCCGGGAAGCCTTCGGCCTCGGCGGTTTTGGCGAAGCCTTCGTACATATCGGTCCACTCATAGTTTTCGCCGTCGGCGGCAGCGGCCAGGTTTTCCGCAGTGGAGCCGATGCCCTTGAGCTCCTTGAACCACATCTTGGCATGCTCTTTTTCATTCTCGGCAGTCTTCAGGAAAAGGGCGGAAATCTGCTCGTAGCCTTCCTTCTTCGCGACGGAAGCAAAATAGGTGTACTTGTTGCGGGCCTGGGATTCACCGGCGAAAGCGGCTTCCAGGTTTTTCTCGGTCTGCGTGCCGGCATAGGGATTTTTGGACATAGCGAGTTCCTCCTTATATTTTATATTGCTTTGTTTTGGGTATGGGCTGAATATAATATATTCGATACGGCTGCCGGAAATCCCTTGTTTGTTCTTTTCAAGTGTCTGTTTTGGCAGGAAGCTTGTATCTGCTTTTTCGGGACGGTATAATGGAACCCGCTTTGATAAACAGACCCGGAGGGGAGAATTCGCATGGTATACAACACGATCCTGGACGCGGTGGGGAACACTCCGATGGTCCGGCTGAACCGGATGCCGGAGGA
>CAMJTZ010000003.1 GCA_946408865.1 uncultured Clostridia bacterium | reverse complement strand
CGCATCCCCGCCGCCTACCCGGTCCAGGATCGTGAAGGTGAAGAGTTTGCTTTCAAAGGTATGCCCGTCGTACCACATGAACGCTTTCAGGCTGTTTTCCGATCCGGAATGCGCATAACGCACATGGCGGGCGATACATTTCAGATTTGGATACGCGCGGACGAAGGCGCGGAAGATTTCGTCCTGCTGTTCATAGGAAGGCTGCAGCGGGACGCCGTCTTTCCAGTCCCCGAGGGAAGGATCAGAGGGATCCTTATACAGGTGATACGGTTCGATTCCGAGCAGTACATCCACATAGGGAAGGCACTGCGTGCAATAATCCCGTGCCTCGTTCCAGCTCCACAGAGTGGAACGGAAATTGCCGTCGAAGGAAACGGTCAGGCCGAGCTCTTTTGCGGTTTTCAGCATTTTGAGCACGAGTTCCGCACAGCCCGGTCCCAGCGCGGGAGTGATGCCTGAAAGGTGCAGCCAGGTGAAGTCCGTCAGCAGGGCCTTCAGATCCACGCCCGAAAAATCATATTCGGTGATGGCGGAATGCTTCCGGTCATAGATGACCTTGCTCGGACGGATGCCGTAACCGGTCTCAAGGTAATAGGTTCCCAGCCGGTGGGTGGGCGTTTCCTCCGGCGTGGAGAGAATGACGGGCGTGCAGTGCACATCATTGGAACGCAGGGCGCGTATGGCGCTTTTTCCGAGGCTGTTGTCAGGAACAACGGAGAAGAAGGTGGAATCCGTGCCCAGGTTTGCCAGGGCCAGGGCGATGTTTGCCTCGGAGCCGCCGTAGCTGGCTTCAAAACTGTTGGCGACCCGGATTTTATCATAGTTGGGCGGCGTCAGCCGCAACATGATTTCACCCATGGTAATGAAACGATGATCAGAGGACTGTCCCTGAAGAAGCGGATTTTTATGCTGCATATTTTTCACCGTCCTGTTCTTTTCTTTATTATATCAGAAGGAGCGCCGCACGGCAAACGCCGGTTCCGGATTCCTGCCGTTCCGGTGCATCAGAAACAGGACAGGGAAATTCTGCGCGGATCGGATCCGGGGAAGAGCGCCTGTCCTGTCCTGGCTTGTTTCCCGGATCGCAATAGATATGCAAATAAAGACACTTTTTTGCCAACTGAAGACATTGCTATTTTTCCCTTTTTCTGTCAGAATGGGGGCAGACAGAAAAAGGAGGCATTGATTTTGGACATTTGCCTTGCAATTGATATCGGCGCATCCAGCGGACGGCATATCGCGGGCTGGATGGAAGACGGCGCGCTCCGGACCCGGGAGGTTTACCGTTTTCCCAACGGCGTCAGGGAACAGGACGGGCATCTGACGTGGGACACGGACGCGCTGCTCAGCCATGTGAAGGCCGGGATCGATGAGGCGCTGAAAGCATTTCCCCGGATCAGAAGCCTGTCCGTGGACACCTGGGGGGTTGATTACGTGCTGATGCGCGGCGACAGGGAAGTGACGCCCTGCTACGCCTACCGGGACAGCCGCACCCAGGCGGTGATTCCGCAGGTGCACGGGAAGATCTCTTTTTCCGGTCTCTACAGGCGCACGGGCATCCAGTTCCAGCCCTTCAATACCGTCTATCAGCTATACGCGGACAAGGCGGCCGGAAGGCTGGAGGGCGTCACCGATTTCCTGATGATTCCGGAGTACCTGATGTACAAACTCTGCGGCGTGAAGAGCCACGAGTATACCAACGCCACCACCGGCGGAATGGTCAGCGCGGAAACCGGGGAGTATGATCCGGAGATCATCCGCGCGCTGGAACTGCCGGAACGGCTTTTCCGGCCGCTGCAGCAGCCAGGGACCGTTATCGGGGAATACAAGGGGATCAGGGTAATGCTTTGCGCCACCCATGATACCGGCAGCGCTGTAGAGGGCATCCCCATGGAGGGAAATGAGCTCTACATCTCCTCCGGCACCTGGTCCCTGCTGGGCGTCAGGACTCCGAAACCGCTGACGGATGCGGGCAGCGAAGAAGCCAATTACTCCAATGAGGGCGGCGTGGGATACAACCGGTACCAGAAAAACCTGATGGGGATGTGGCTGGCAAACCGGCTGCGCAGCGAGCTTTGTCCGGACAGACCCTGGGACGGGATCACAGCGGAGGCGGAGGCAGCGCATTTTGATCCTTTGGTGGATGTGAACGATTCGGTGTTCCTGGCCCCGGAAAGCATGAAGGCCGCGTTCGATTCAAAACTGCCGCATCCGCCGAAGTGTACGGCCGGCTATTTCCGGTGCGCGTACCGTTCCCTGGCGCAGGGTTACCGGCAGGCGATCGGAGAGATTGAACGGAATACCGGAAAACAATACCGGAAGCTGTATATCGTCGGGGGCGGAGCAAAAAACAAATTCCTGAACCGGCTGACGGAAGAGGCTACCGGCAAGGAAGTTATCGCCCTGCCGATTGAAGCGACTGCACTGGGAAATCTGATGATACAGATTAAGAACGGAGGAAAAGAAGCATGAGTTACGAAGAAGCCGGAAAAAAGTACGCGAAACTGGGAATTGATACCGAGGCCGCCATTGAAAAACTGAAGAAAGTACCCGTTTCCCTGCATTGCTGGCAGGGAGATGATGTGCGCGGGTTTGACACGGATCCTTCCAAGCCGCTGACAGGCGGCATCCAGACGACCGGCAATTATCCCGGCCGGGCCAGGAACCCGGAGGAACTCATGGCCGACCTGGACAAGGTGCTGAGCCTGATTCCCGGAACCCCCAAGATGAACCTGCACGCCAGCTACGCCATCTTTGAAAACGGCGACTGGGCGGACCGGGACAAACTGGAGCCGAAACACTTCCGCAAATGGGTGGAATTCTGCAAGGAACGGGGCCTCGGATGTGATTTCAACCCCACCTTCTTCTCCCATCCGAAATGTGATCCGTTGACCCTCTCCAGCCCGGACGAAGAAACCCGGAAGTTCTGGATTGAACACGGAAAAGCCTCGATCCGGATCAGCAGCTACCTCGCGGAGGAACTGGGACAGCCCTGCGTCATGAACATCTGGACTGGCGACGGATTCAAGGATGTACCCGCAGACCGGATCGGCCCGCGCGTCCGCTACCGTGAGGCCATTGACGAGATCCTGCGCGAGCCGTATGATTTCACAAAGGTCAAGCCCTGCATCGAAAGCAAAGTGTTCGGCATCGGCGTGGAAGCATACACGGTGGGCAGCGCGGAGTTTGCTCTCAGCTATGCGGCCATGAACATGGACAAGTGCATTCCGCTGATGGACAACGGTCATTACCATCCCACCGAAGTGGTCAGCGACAAGATACCCGCCCTGCTGGCGTTCTTCCCGGAAATCGCCCTGCACGTGACCCGGCCGATCCGCTGGGACAGCGACCATGTGGTTCTTTTCGACGACGAGACGAAGGAAATCGCCCGTGAAATCGTACGCTGCGGCGGACTGGACGGCAAGGTAAACATTGCGCTGGATTACTTCGACGCCAGCATCAACCGCATTTCCGCCTGGGTGACGGGATACCGCAACCTGCAGAAGGCGCTGCTGTTCGCGCTGCTGCAGCCCAATAAGGAACTGAAAGCGCTGCAGGACGCCGGCAGCTTCACGAAGCTGATGGTCATGCAGGAAGAACTGAAGACCCTGCCCTTCGGGGAGATCTGGGACGAATACTGCCGCAGATGCGGAAAACCCGCCGACGGCGAATGGTTCCCGCAGATCGAGGAATATGAAAAGAAAGTGCTGGTGAACCGGAAATGAAGAACATTCTCGAAGCGCCTTTTATGGTGGAAATGATCCGCACCACGGCCAATATGTATGACCACGGCTGGGATGAGCGTAACGGCGGCAATATCAGCCTGATGCTGGATGAAAAAGAGGTTTCCGGATACCTGGATCTGTCCGCTGTGCTGCGTATCCTTCCGACAGGCTTTACGGCTCCGGAACTGGACGGGAAGATTTTTCTGGTAACGGGAACCGGCAAATATTTTAAGAATGTGCAGTATGCGCCGGATGTGAACCTGGGCATTGTCCGGCGGAAGGAAGCCGGACAGCAGGCGGAACTGCTGTGGGGATTTTCCGACGGCGGCCGGTTTACCAGCGAGTTTCCGGCCCATATGATGAGCCATGTAGCCCGGCTGAAAGTCAATCCGGAGAACCGGGTTGTCATGCACTGCCATCCGGCAAACCTGCTGGCGATGACCTATGTGCACACCCTGGATGAGCGGGAATTTACGCGGACGCTGTGGCAGATGTGCACGGAGTGCGTGGTCGTGTTCCCGGACGGCGTCAATGTGCTGCCCTGGATGCTGTGCGGCACGAACGAAATCGGGGAAGCGACCGCGGAAAAGATGAAAACCGCGCGCCTGGTGGTCTGGAGTCTGCACGGAATCTACGGGGCCGGAAAGGACCTGGATGAGACTTTCGGCCTGATTGAGACCGCGGAGAAGGCGGCGGAGATCTACATGAAGATCGCGCATCTGCCGCGGATCAACACGATCACGGATGAGCAGATGCATCTGCTCGAAAAACGGTTTGACATTCAGGCACGGGAAGGATATCTCGACTGAGGGAACCTTCAAACGGGGAGGCGGAGCAGATGAAGAGCATCAGACTGGATGATCAATGGACATTCAGGAGAGGATTTGCGGATTCACTGGGTATGCTGAACGGGATCCCCGGGACCGGGGTGGATCTTCCGCATGACGGCATGATCGGGACAGCGGTATCGCCGGACGCGCCCGCAAAATCCGACAGCGGTTATTTCACAGGGGATGCAACGAACTATACCCGGTATGTGATGATCCCGAAAGAATGGGAGCATGAATGCGTCGGACTGAAACTGGACGGCGCGATGATGAACGCGACCCTTGAAATCAACGGCTGCAAGGCAGGGAGTCACCATTACGGATACGCGCCCTGGTATGCGGACCTGACGGATTACGTGACCTTCGGCGCGGAGAACAGGATTACCATCAACCTGAATAACAGCATGTACGTGAATTCACGCTGGTATACCGGCTCAGGCCTGTACCGGGGCGTGACGCTCTGTCATGGCCCGAAGGTCCATATTGCCGATGATGGAATCTTTGCCTGTACAAAAGAAGTGGCGGACGGATACGCCTTCCTCGGATTCCGTGTGGAAGTGGAAAACGCCACCCCGGAGAAAAGACTGGCGGAGGTCTGTCTGCGCATCACCCGGGACGGAGAAGAGGAGACGCTCGGGAGTGTCAGCCAGGTCATACAGGTGGGTCCGGGAACAACGGAAACAGCCCGCCTTTCCATGAGCCTGAAGGATCCCGTGCTCTGGGACGCCGATCATCCGAACCTGTATCAGATCCGGGCGCAGGTCAGAAATCTCGGCGTATTCAGGACGCATTTCATCGCGGACAGCGCGAATACGACCGATGAAGCGGCTGCTCTGTTCGGGATCCGGACAATCACCGCGGATCCGGTCAGAGGGCTCCGCATCAACGGAAAAACCGTCAAACTGAAGGGCGGATGCCTGCATCATGACAACGGCCTGCTGGGCGCGGTGTCGCTGTATGAAGCGGAAGCGAGAAAAGTCCGGAAACTGAAGGAGATCGGCTTCAACGCGATCCGTACTGCGCATAATCCGCCGTCAGCGGTGCTGGTGGAGGCATGCGACCGGGAGGGTATGTATATCTTCGACGAAGCGTTCGACGCATGGGGCATCGCCAAACGCGGAGGGGATTACAGCCAGTTTTTTGACAGTGACTGGAAAAAGGATCTTTCCGCGTTTGTCCGGCGCGACAGAAGTCATCCGGCAGTGATCCTGTGGTCCACGGGAAATGAGATTCCCGAAAGGGGCGGCCTGAATAACGGATACACCCTGGCTGCGCAGCTGGCGGAAACCATCCGGAGCCTTGACGGTACAAGACCTGTGAGCAACGGGATCTGTTCTCTGTGGAGCGGCCTGGACGATGAAACGGCAAAAGGACAGAGCCAGGAGCAGAACGCCCCGGGCGGACCGGACAGCAACCGGTGGGAGACGGTTACCGGACCCTTTGCCAACGGGCTTGACATTGTCGGATATAACTACATGGAAGACCTGTACGAAAAAGATCACGTACTTTTCCCGGAAAGGGTCATGCTCGGATCGGAAAACTTCCCGGTGCAGATCGGATACAGGTGGCCTTTCATTGAGCGCCTTCCGTATGTTCTCGGCGATTTTACCTGGACCGCATGGGATTATATCGGGGAAGCCGGCATCGGGAAAGCCGTCTATGCGGATGCGGACGATCCGGCGGTAAAGGATCCCTGGTCACTGATGCCCGTATCCGGCTCCCCGTATCCCTGGAGAACCGCGAACGACGCCGATTTCGACATAACGGGCTGCATGCGTCCCCAGGGCGCCTACAGAAGCGTTGTATGGGGAAGCCCCAAAACCTTCCTGTACGCGATGCATCCGCAGACCTTCGGGAAAACCGAAGCGATGACACCCTGGGGCTTTCCGGATGTCCGTCCCTCCTGGAATTACAGGGGATGGGAAGGCAGGCCGGTGAAGCTGGTGGTTTATTCCGGCGCGGACGAGGCGGAAGTACTTGTTAACGATGTGTCCCTGGGGCGGAAAAAGGTCAGCCGGGAAAAGCCCATGCCGTATTCCGTCTGCTTTGAAACACGGTATGCGCCCGGAAAGGTTGAGGCAGTCAGCTATTCCGGCGGTAAGGAAGTCAGCCGTGATGTCCTTTACACGACAGGAGAAGCGGAACAGATCAGGCTGGTGCCCGAGAAAACGGTGATGCGGGCGGACGGGCATGACCTGATCTGCGTGGGGATCGAACTGACCGACAAAGACGGGCGGGTGGTTCCGGACGCTGAGATCAGCCTGCACGCGGAACTGGCCGGATGCGGAAAGCTTTCAGGTTTCGGTTCGGCAAACCCGGTTACGGAAGACAACTATACGGACGGCGATACGGTGAGTTTCCGGGGGCGCGCCATGGCCGTCATCCGGGCGGGATATAAACCGGGCGAAATGACGCTGACAATCCGGGCGGAAGGGCTTGCGGCGGCAGCCGTAAAGCTGAGGGCGGATCTGCCTCAGCGGATGAAACCCTCCACGTGATTCCCGTTTTCATCCCTGGAGAAGACCGGATCGGTTATGATGTGCTGCAGCAGGAGAACCGCTGTTGACGGATCGCCGGACAGCGGATTCCACGCTTCGCCGCCGAAGGACACCCTGAAACGGATTTCTTCTTTCGCCTTGGCGTATTTAAACGCCAGGGCGATTTTTCCGAAATGCTTCTGTTTGGCGAGGATCTGTTCGATACACAGTTCCTCCAGCACCGTGAGCATTCCGTGCTGCAGTTTCCAGGGAACCATATTTTTCTGCGCGAACGCGTCGATATCGGCGATCAGCGGGCCGAAGTTCCGCTCCGCTTCCCCGATGGCGAGGGTAAGCGTTTTCAGACGCCGGATGAACTGGCGCGTCCTGTCCTTCTGCGGGTTTTCAAAGAGCTGATCCGGACTGCCTTCCTCGTAAATCACGCCCTGATCCATATACAGGGTATCCGCCATGAAATCGTAGGTTCCGGAGTTGAGCCCCGCCACCTCCGCCGCGTAATCGCAGCATTCGAAGCGCGGCGTATATCCCGAGCGGGAAAGAAACGGGATGAAAAAAAATCAGGTTTTGTGATATAATTTTTCCATTATTCATTAAGACTGGACACATCCAGTCGGGGGAGGAGCATCCATGACAAAAAAGAAGCATTCCCTGAGCAACCGGTACAAGCGCTTTTTCCTGAATGAGCACACCGCCATGGCTGCCGCTGCGCTCAGCATCCTGACGCTTCCGGTGATCTATTTCTTCGGGGGCCGTTCCGGCGGGATCGACCTGCCCGGAAAGTACGACCTGCTGATCCGGCTGCTGCTGATCTGCACGCTGTTTTATTCACTGAAGAAGCATAAGCTGCTTCTGATGCAGGCAGCCACGGTGGGACTGCTGTTCTGCATGCTGTGCGCCCAGTCGCAGTACGCGCTGGGGAACCTGGCGAACAGAGATTCCGAAACCTATATCACGATGGGCCTGCAGGGATTCATTTTCCTGGCGGGGGAGCGGATGATCCTGTTCATCCAGTCCTTTGTCTGCGTCAGTCATTTCATCATCCACGCGGCAAGACGGCAGGAAGCGATCCGGGTTTCCATAAACCAGATTTCCATTCTGTTTCTTCTGGCGCTGGTCATTATCCAGCTGATCATCGCTCCCGCGCTGACTTTTGAACGGGATTATATCCAGTACATCTGGACGCTGCATCTGGATGAACTGTTCATCTTTGTGCTGGTCGCCTGCGCGGAACTGATCCTCATGATCGACCAGCGGGAATTCGGAGGGGAGTGATTCGGATGATGAAGAACAAACACCTGGCGACATGGTACTTTTTTACCACGCTGCTCTCCATTTTCAATATCTGCACGATCCGGATCTTTGACGGCTTCAACTGGCCGTTCTACGCGGTGACAGCCAACGCCATCTTCTCCCTGGGCGGATTGATCCTGCACATGCACCTGAACGAGGAGCTCCGGAAGCGCCTGTGGATGAAGGCAGCGCGCTTTCTGCTGCTGCTGAACTCGGTTTCCGTATTCCTGATGCTTGCGCTGAGCCTGTTTATCCTGACCAGCCAGTATCACAATCCCCAGAAGCCGGACCGCATCGTTTCCTCCGCGGAGGAGATCGCGAAGGTGATGGAGGAAAACAGCCGGGATATGACGCTGATGGCCACGGAGGATCTGTATATCTATTACGCGGATTACAGCGATATCGACTTTGTTGCCGGGGACAGGCCTTCCGCGGACGACAAAAGCATTCTGCTGTGCGTCGCGGCGGCCTTCCAGGACGATTACCAGTTTGATTTCAGACATGACAATATCGTCGGCTGGCACGCGTCGGACGGACAGCTGGAGCGCGGCACGCCCAAGAGCCGCCTGGGCGCATTCACCTATGTGAACGGAGAAGCCCGGATTTACGGCGTCGAAGAAGCGGAAGAGGCCGTACAGGCCGCGGCGGCGATGAACGGATCCGGATACCAGCAGTTCGTTGTGCTGTGCAACGGGGAACGGGGCGGCCATGACAGCGACGAGTTCCGGTGCTTCCGGGTGCTGGCGATCCTGAACGGAAAAGCCTGTATCATCGATTCCCGCACACAGATGCACTACAGCGAGTTTATCACGGCGCTGGAGAACCTGGGCATCCGGGACGCGCTGTACTGCGATATGGGAAGCGGATGGAACTATTCCTGGTACCGGAACGCGGACGGGAAACCGGTTGATATTATCGGAATGCCGTGGCCTTTCTCCCACAACTGGCTGGTATTCCGGAAATAACGGAGACAAGGGAAGGATATGCCGGTTGACTTAGAGTCCGCTTCAGATGATACAATACCGGCAGGAAAACATTGACAACTGAAAATCACCGGCAAAAACAGGAGGGAACAGATATGGAATTTCAGAAACTGACTGCACTGCGCCGCAGCGTCCGGAAATATGAGGACGGTATCGGCCATGAAGACCTTGCGGAGATCCTGCACGCCGCGCAGCAGGCACCGTCTTGGAAAAACCAGCAGACGTCCCGCTGCTACGCCGTGGAGACGCCGGAAACACTGGAGGATCTGCGGGAGAGCGCGCTCCCGTCCTTCAATCAGAAGAGCTCCGCGCGCGCCGTACTCGTGGTGACGACCTTTGTGAAGAATATCGTCGGCTTCGGCGAGGACGGCAGGGCGGTCAACGAGATCGGCAACGGCTGGGGCGCTTATGACCTCGGCCTGCACGACGCTTTTCTGGTGCTTGCGGCCAAAGACCTTGGCTATGATACGCTGATCATGGGCATCCGCGACGCGGACGTCATCCGCGCGAAACTGGGCATTCCGGAAAACGAGGAGATCCTGTCCGTGATCGCCGTGGGGAAAGGCGCAGAATCACCGTCACCCCGGCCGCGGAAGGCCATGGAGGAAGTCGTCCGGTTCTTCTGAGCAGCGGAAAGGCCGGAAACAGCCGCGGCACGGCGGAAGGCGGCATATTTGATGAATGAGGAGGCGCCCGGCAGAATGGCAAACAAGTATATGTCTGATATCCACCTGGAAGACTATGCCGGTGAATATGAAACCCCGAAGGCTTTGCACAGGGATCTGCTCGCGGACAGCGGACGGGAGAAGATTTCCCTGGGCGGGGAATGGCATTACGCCGTGGATCAGTACGATACCTGTCTGCGGCAGAAATGGTTCCTGGAGAGATATACGGACGCGCAGGGCTATACGCTGCCGGTGGATTATTCCTTTGACGAATGGGACACGATGACGCTGCCGGCATGCTGGAACACGTTTGCGGAAGCGTACCGGCTGTATGAAGGGCCCATGGTGTTTACGCGGCGGTTCCGGTACGACGTTTCCCGGAGTGGGAAAGTGTTTCTCCGCATCGGCGCCGCGGCGATGCTCTGCCGTGTGTTCCTGAACGGGAAATACCTGGGAATGCACCGCGGCGGCTCCACGCCTTTCTGCTTCGATGTGACGGAAGAACTGCGGGAGGAGAACCGCATTCTGCTGTGCGTGGACAGCACGCGGCGGCCGGAGCAGGTTCCAGCGGAGAACACGGACTGGTTCAACTACGGCGGAATCTTCCGGGAAATCGATCTGATTCCCGTTCCGGATGCGTTTATCCGTTCCTTCCGGCTGGGACTGGTGCCGGACGGAAGCTTCGGAAAGCTGCAGCTGAATGTCAGCGCGTCGGCTCCCGGGGAAACGGAATGCGTGCTGGAAATTCCGAAACTGGGCGTCCGGGAGACGGTTCCGGTCCGGGAAGGCCGGGGTGAGGCGCTGATCAGCGCGAAACCGAGGCTCTGGTCCCCGGAGGATCCATATCTGTACGACGTGTTCCTGCGCATGGGGGAGGACCGGCTGCAGGACCGGATCGGATTCCGGGAAATCCGGGTGGAAGGCCGGGAAATCCTGCTGAACGGAAAGAGCATTTACCTAAAGGGCATCAGCACCCATGAGGACAGTGTGGAACACGGCCGCGCGCTGACGGACGCGGAACGGAGGGAAAACATCCTGCTGGCCAGGGAACTGGGATGCAATTTCATGCGCCTGGCGCATTATCCCCATCACGAAAACATGGCGAAGATCGCGGACGAACTGGGGATGCTGCTGTGGGAGGAAATACCGGTTTACTGGGCGATCCGCTTTGACCGGGAGGCAACCTGTGAGGACGCGGAAAACCAGCTTGCGGAGCTGATGGAGCGGGACGCCAACCGCGCGTCCGTGATCATCTGGTCCGTCGGAAACGAGAATGCGGACACCGACAGCCGGCTGCAGTTCATGAAGCGGCTGGCGGATTACGCCCGCAGGGCGGATCCGTTCCGGCTGGTGTCCGCCGCGTGCCTGGTGGACGCGCAGGAAAACCGGATCGCGGACCGGCTGGCGGAATATCTGGATATCATCGGGATCAACGAATACTGCGGCTGGTACACGCCGGACTTCGGGAAACTGCCGGAGCTGATGCGCAACAGCGATCCGGACAAGCCGGTCGTGATCACCGAATTCGGCGCGGACGCAGTATACGGAAACAAAGGCCCGGAGGACGTGAAGGGGACAGAGGCATACCAGGCCCGTGTTTATGAAAAACAGATGGAAGTGCTGCTGCAGATCCGCTATATCCGGGGCATGTCCCCCTGGCTTCTGTATGACTTCCGCAGTCCGCGGCGCACCAGCGCCGCCGAGCGGTACTACAACCGCAAAGGACTGCTGGATGAGACGAAGACACGCAGGAAGTCCGCATTCTTTGTGCTGCAGCGCTATTACCGGGAAAAGAACTGAAACGGAGGAGTAGCGTCTATGGACAGAAACACCCCTTTGTTCGACACGTCGCTGTCAGACAGGGAACGGGCGGAGTACCTGGTTTCCCGGATGACCCTGGAGGAAAAATTCGCATGTTTCGGCCTGCAGATCCGGAACGACCGGCTGGGCCTGGACGTCTCCACCTGCGGAGGAGAGGGCGCCCACGGCGTACAGGCACGGGCCGGGCAGGGGGAACATTATCCGCCGACGCCGACCACTTCCTTCACGCAGCCCATCGGAATGGCGGCGAGCTTTGACCGCGAACTGATCCGCAAGGCCGGGGACGTAACCGGGAAGGAATCCCGCGCTTTCGCCAACGCGGTCGGCAAGGGCGGCCACTGCCGGCTCTGCCCGACGGTGGACCTGTGCCGGGATCCCCGGTGGGGTAGAAACGAGGAAGGCTACGGGGAGGATCCGTACCTGACGGGAAAAATGGCGTCCGCCTATATCCGGGGGATGCAGGACGAGCACAATTACGACGGAACGCCGCTGAAGGAAGGGGAGCGGGGCGACCGCATCCGGACCGGCGCGGTGCTGAAGCACTTCTACGCAAACAACCAGGAATACCGGCGCGCCTATGACAGCTTCGATATTTCCGACAAGGTGAAGTACGACTACGAACTGGAGCCGTTCCGCTACTGCGCGCAGGAAGGCCACGCCGAAGGCGTGATGACCTCCTACAACGAAATCAATCACCTGCCGGCCATGCTGAACCATGAGGTGCAGGATCTTCTGAAGGACCGGTGGGGCATCCGCTACGCCATGACGGACGGCGGAGACTTCCTGCAGACGGTGAACTTCCACCGCTATTATGAAACGCACGCGGAAACGCTGGCGGAGGGCGTACGGGCCGGCGTGGACGCGATGCTGGACAATCCGTCCGAGGTGACGAAGGCCGCGAAGGAAGCGTATGAGCGCGGCCTGATCACTGAGGCGGAAATGGACAAATCCATCCTGTGCACGGTGACGGAACTGATCCGCCAGGGGACGTTTGATCCGGAGGATCCGTATGCGGAGCTGGACATGGCGGACGTCGGAACGGACGAAGCCAAACGGATTTCCCTGGAAATGAGCAAAAAAACCAATGTGCTGCTGAAGAACGAGAACGGATTCCTGCCTTTCAGCAAGGAGGACGACATCGCGCTGATCGGGCACGTCGGGAACAGCTGGTATATGGACTGGTACGCCGGGAAACCAATGTACAGGGTGACGCTGAAGGCAGGTCTGGAGAAACGGATGCACCGGGAAATCCCCTATGAAAGCGGGCAGCATCTGTTCCGTTTCCGGGCCGGGGACAAATACATCGGAGCCAGTGTGCCGGCGGATATTCCATGGTTCCTGCAGAAGGAGCCCGCGGAGCTCGTGCTGACGGACCGGGCGGAGGACGCCGTCGTTTTTGAACAGCAGAACTGGGGGTGCGGGAGCAATTTTCTCTATGCGCCGGCTTACCGGAAATACGCGACGGTGGGAACGGACGGAAAGATTACCCTTTCCTCCGACGAGCCCTTTACCTTTATGATCTTTGAAAACTTTACAATCGGGAAAGCGGACGCGGTCCGCACGCCCGCGCCGCGGAACGCGAACTGCGTGGAGCTGACCGAATACTGGAACGACGAAGCGTGCGACGTAAAACTGTACTGCTTCGGCAACCGGAACGTGTACCTGGAGGACGGCAGGCTGAAAACCGATCCGCTGCGGCGCCTCCGGCCGGAGAGCAACACCAAGGAAGGCGGCAACGTGGTTGAGGCCTGGGCCGGATCCGAAAAGGAAGCGGCAGCCCTGACGGTGGAGATTGTATCCGACGGAATTGAGCGTGCGAAGGCCCTTGCAGAGAAGGCAAAGAAAGTGATCGTCGCGGTGGGGTGCAACCCCGTTGTGAACGCGAAGGAGGAGATCGACCGGAGCACTATCGCGATGATCCCGCTGCAGGAAAAACTGGTAGAAGCCGTGTATGAGGCGAACCAGAACGTGGCCGTGGTGCTGATCACCAATTATCCTTACGCGATCGGCCGGATGCAGGAACACGTTCCGGCAATCCTGACCAACGCGACGGGCTCCCAGGACCTGGGAAACGGCCTGGCGGCGGCCATCTTCGGTGAAGAAAGCCCTGCCGGACGGCTCCCGATGACCTGGTACAGGAGCGACGCGGATCTGCCGCCGATGGAAGATTACGATCTGATCGCCCATCCGCGGACCTACCGGTATTTTGAAGGACCGGTGCTGTATCCCTTCGGATACGGCCTGACCTATACCGAATTTGCCTACAGCGGCCTGCACGCGGAGAAAAACGACCGCGGACTGTCGGTTTCGCTGGAGGTAAAGAACACCGGGAAAACGCGCAGCGACGAGGTGGCGCAGCTGTACCTGCAGCGCGTATCCCCCTCCGGAACCGTGTATCCAGTCCGGCGGCTCATCGGGTTTGAACGGCTGCACGGACTGGAACCCGGTGAAAGCCGGAAGGCCGTTTTCACGGTGAATCCCTGCGATCTGGAGATTTATATGGAATCAGAAGGGAAAAAGGTGATCGAGCCAGGGAAGTACCGGATCTACGCCGGCGGATCGTGCCTGGACGAGCGGGTGTCCGCGGAGATCGAGCTGTAAGCCGTTTTCAGCTTTCCGCCTTCCGCAGTTCGCTGACGACGGCGGAGCCGATGACCAGGACCGCACCGATGCCGTTCAGCAGGCTCAGCGGCTCCCGGAGGAGCAGGGCGGAAAACAGGAGCGCGGAAACGGGATCGATGTAGCTCAGGATGGCGATTGTCTGCACGCGCAGGCTTTCCATGCTCCCGAAATACAGGACATAGGCGAGGCCGGTATGCACGACGCCCACGACCAGCAGCAGCACGGCAGCGCCCATGCCTTCCATGCGGAAGCCGCCTGTCAGCAGCAGGTAAGGAATCATGACCGTTCCGGCGGAAATCAGCTGGACGGTCGTTTTGCTGTAGGGCTCGAGTCCGGCATGCTTCTTGTTCAGGATAATGACGGCGGCGTAAAGAAATGCAGCGCCGAGACCAAAGAGAACGCCGCGCAGCTGGCTTCCCTGCATCCCGCCGTTTTCAAAAACGCCGCTGACCAGCGCCATTCCGGCGACGGCCGCGACGGCGCAGGCCGCTTTCAGCGGCGTCAGTTTTTCACGGAAAAGCAGGGGAGACAGAAGCATGACGACGGTCGGCGCCATATAGTAGCAGAGCGTCGCGACGGCGACGGTCGTATAATTGAACGCTTCGAACAGCAGCATCCAGTTGAAGCCGATCAGCGCGCCGGAGACAATGAGGCCAGGCAGCGCGCGGCGCGGGAGCTTCTCCCCCGGGGCTTTGCGCTTCAGGCGGAGGAAAAGAAGGATGCAGAGACCGCCGAGAATGCCGCGCGAAAGAGCCAGGAAGGCGGAGGAAACGGGAATATAGCGGCGGATGACGCCGATGGTTCCGAAGATCAGCATCGAGCAGACAAACATGCCGACCGGACGTCGGCCGCCGGGCTGACTGCGCATGGCGCTCCTCCTCTCATCCTTTGCTTTCGGGACTGTTATCGCATGAAGCACGGCGGAAAGCAAGTTTTCTTTCTGCATTTGCGTCCGGGAAATTTATTACTGAAATCGGCACCGTTATATGATATAATACAGTTTATGATATGCTGAATACAGAAGTTCGCGGGGGATCCGGCGCTGAAGCATCCCTCCGGCGGAAAGGAAAAACGGAGCATGGACTGGGACATGATACTGCGGATGACGCTCGCGACGCTGATCTATGTCATCGTCACAGGGTTTCTGTGGAAAATGTGCCATAAAAAAGAATCCTTCAGCACCCGGCTGAAGGTGCTGATCGGCCTGATTTACGGCGGCAGCGCCGTACTGGCGAACCATATCGGAATTGATTACGGCTCGCTGGTGCTGAATGTACGGGATATCGGACCGCTGGCAGCCGGCCTGTTTTTCAGCCCGCTGAGCGGCATCATTGCCGGTACCATCGGCGGCGCGGAACGGATCCTGGCTGCGGAACTGTGGAATATCGGTGTTTTCACGAAGTGGGCCTGCGGCATAAGCACTTTCCTGGCCGGAATTCTCGCGGCGATCCTGAATGTGAAAGTGTACCAGGGCAAGCGTCCGTCCATGACGCACGCGTTTTTCATCGGTGCGGTGATGGAAGTTTTTCATATGTACGCGGTGCTGTTCACCAACCGGGATGAAATGAATTACGCCTATTATGTCGTAAAGACCGGTTCGGTGCCGATGATCGTCTTCACAGCCATCGGAATGACGCTGTGCTCCGCGGTGATCATGACGCTCTCCGGGGAAGTTTCGGATATCGGCTGGCGGATCCCGCAGGAAAAGGTTCCGGTGACGGTTCTTTTCCAGCGCGCGCTGCTGTTTGTAACGATCGGACTGTTTGTTTTCAATTTTGTCGTATCCTACAACCTGCAGACCCGGCTGACGACGGAGACCACGCAGACGAGGCTTCAGTTCCTCGTTGCGGAACGGGCGGCGGAATATGCCGGAAGCAGCAGCGATCTTGAAAAACTGAAGGAACGCCTTCGGGACCAGATGGGCTACGAGAATATTTTTATCCTGATTGACGGAAAAACCGGACAGGTTATGAACTACCGGGAGGAAAACGAAGACTACTCGCCGATGCAGCTGACTGCGAATGAGCTGGAAGAAGTCCGGGAAAAGGCGGGGAAGGACGCGTACATCGCGGAATATCCGTCCATCCTGCCCTGGAAAGCAATGATTGCCGTGGCGAGCCTCAAAGGAGACTGCTACCTGCTCGCCGTGCGGGAGATGGACTCGGTCTATGAATCCCGCACTTCGTCGATGTATGAAAGCACGCTTTCCGACATTCTGATGTTCACGGTGTTCTATATGCTGGTTGCGATGCTTGCGGAGCGTGTGGTGGTGCGGAATCTGCACCGCGTAAACGCTTCGCTGCGGAAGATTACGGGCGGAAAGCTGGACGAGCGCGTCTGGGTTCATACCTCTGCCGAATTCACGGATCTGAGCGAGGATATCAACAAGACCGTGACCGCCCTGCGGGGATACATCGATCAGGCGGAACAGAAAATGAAGGAGGAGCTGAAGCTGGCGGCGACGATCCAGGACGCTGCTCTTCCGAAAAACTTCACCCTGCCGACCAAGAACGTTGAACTGCACGCCCTGATGACGCCGGCGAGACAGGTAGGCGGCGACTTCTACGACTTCTTCTACATCGGCATCGACCAGCTGTGCCTGGTGATCGCGGACGTGAGCGGGAAGGGAATCCCAGCCTCCCTGTTCATGATGCGGGCCAAAACGGCGATCAAGAACTATGCCCGCAGCGGCACCGGTCCTGCGGAAATCCTGCAGCATGTGAACAACATCCTGTGCGAAGGCAACGACGCGGAGATGTTCGTTACGGTATGGATCGGCATCCTGGACCTGACGACCGGGCAGATGCTGTGCGCGAATGCGGGCCATGAGTATCCGGTGATGATGAACGCCGGCGGGGACTATGAACTGGTAAAGGACAAGCATGGCCTGGTACTGGCGGCGATGGAGAACATCCGCCTGCGGGAGTATGAACTCACGATGGCTCCGGGATCCCGGCTGTTTGTGTATACGGACGGCGTTCCGGAAGCGATCAATGAAAAGGAAGAAGCCTATGGAACGGACCGGCTGGTGGCAAAACTGAACCGGCTGAAGAACGCGCCGCAGGAGCAGGTTGTGGAGGACGTGCTTCAGGATATCCGGAACTTTGCCGGAGAAGCAGAACAGTTTGACGATATTACGATGATCGGACTGACTTTCCTGGATAAACTGAGTATCCAGGCGGAAATAAAGGAGTAGGAAAATGATACGAAAACTCGTACGGCAGATGCTGACAGCTCAGGTTTTCTCAGCCCTGACAGTATCCCTTTGCCTGCTGATTGACAGCGTGATGATCGGCCGCTTCATCGGCGATGACGGTATCGCGTCCTATGGCCTGGCAAACCCGCTGCTGCTGGCCATCGGCGCAATCGGAAGCCTTCTGGCCGCCGGTATCCAGGTCGTCTGCAGCCGCTCGCTGGGCAAGGGAGACCAGGAGGATACGAACGCGGGGTATTCTTCCGCGCTGATCGCGGGCGGCTCCATCTCGTTGCTGTTCCTGCTGGTGGCGCTGATTTTCCAGGGACCGATGGCCCGCGCCATGGGCGCGACGGGAAATGAAACCCTTTACCAGATGACCAAGGGCTACATCGCCGGCTTCAGCATCGGTGCTCCCGGATCGATGGGTTCACTGGTGCTGGTTCCGTTCCTGCAGATGGCGGGACAAAGCAACCTGCTGATTGTTGCCGTGCTGACGATGACGGTGGCGGATATCGTGCTGGATCTGCTGAATGTGCTGGTTTTCCATGGCGGAATGTTCGGAATGGGTCTGGCATCCGCGATCAGCTATTACGCCGCGATGGCGGTAACCGCTTTCTACTTCTGCTCTAAAAAGTGTGTATTCCGTTTCTCCCTGAAGGGGGTAACGATGAAGAAAATCCGGGAGCTTTTCACCAGCGGCGTGCCGGCTGGCTTCAGCATGGCGTCGTCTGTGATCCTGGTGCTCATCATTAACCGGATCCTGATCGCGCTCGATCCGGTCGGAGGCGGAAAGTCAGAACTGGCGGCTTTCTCCGTGATCACCTCCATCGGCAACGTGGCGCAGTGCATCAATACAGGCACCGGCGGCGTATCGCTGACGCTGGTGGGCGTTTTCTTCAATGAGGAAGACCGCAGCAGCCTGAAGGAACTGATCCGCCTGCTGTGCCGCTACGGACTGTATATGGGCGTGGCCATGGGCGCTGTTGTGCTCATTTTCGCAAACCCGATGGTTTCCCTGCTGATTCCGGAACCCGGAAAGACGCAGGATCTGGCCACGCTGGGACTGCGGATCTACGCAGCGGGCCTGATTCCCGTATGCATCGTCAGCGCGCTGAAAAACGCGTATCAGGCAACCGGACGGATTTCCATGAATATCATCACCTCCCTGGCGGAAGGCGCGATTCTGCCGGTGCTGGCCGCCTTCATCTGCAGCCGTTTCATGGGGGTCACCGGGATCTGGCTGTACCTCGTGCTGGGTGAGGTGCTGACGCTGCTGTGCATCGCGGTATATACCCGCAAAGTGACCGGGATGCATCTGTGGCAGGATGACGCGTGTCTGATGCTGAAGGAGGATTTCGGCGTCGGACCGGACGACCTGATGGAAGCGGAAATCAAGTCCGTGGAGGAAGTGACGGCCGTGGCGGAGGAGGCGGAACGGTTCTGCCTGGACCGCAGCCACAGCAGCCGCCTGGGCTATCATATCGCCCTCTGTATCGAGGAAATGGCCGGAAACACCATCCTGCACGGGTTTACCAAGGACGACAAACCGCATCATCTTTCCGTCAGAATCCTGCACAAGAAAAAGTACTGGGTGGTCCGTTTCCGGGATGACTGCCGCGCGTTTGATCCGGTGCACTATATTCCGCGGGAAGGGAAGGACGCCGTCGGGATCCATCTGGTGCTTGCATTGGCAGAGGATGCGCGCTATACTTATTCCATGAATCTGAACAACCTGTCGCTGCGGCTGCCCGTGGATGAAGCGCCGGCGGAAGCAAACTGAGTTTTTTTCGGTGTTCCGCTGCCGGGACGGCCGGGAGCTGCGTATAAACAGATGTGAACGCCGGACGGCGCTCAGATAAACAGGAAAGAAAACAGGAGGTTACGAAAATGTCCGAACTCGAGAACATGGCGGCTGAACTGTCCATTGAAGAAATGGAAAATGTCAACGGTGGTTACAAAAAGCCCCCAGCCAAACCCGGCTACATCATCTACAAGATCCGCAAGGGCGACAACCTGAGCAGGATTGCCCGGGCGCACGGCTGCACCGTGAACGATCTTCTCCGCTGGAATCCCAAAATTACCGACCGGAACAAGATCTACTTCGACGATTATCTCTACATCCTCGACAAGTAATTCCGGAAGCACAGAACGCCTCCCGCAAGCCGCGGGAGGCGTTTCCTGTAGCCAGAGGGAAGAAAGACACAAAAAACGGCAGCCGCGCGGCTGCCGGGAAAAACAGGGGAGCGCGATCAGGTCTGCAGCGACTTGCGCAGCATGAGGATCGCGTTCTGGTGGCGGAGCTTGACAGCGCCGTAGCTGAGGTTCATTATCGTGGCAATCTCCGTCAGCGGTTTGCCATCGTAATAGCGGAGAATGATGATATCCATCATCTGCTGCGGGAGCTTCCGGAGGGCTGCCGCCAGCTCGGTCAGGTTCTCCTGGCTGAGAAGATCGGCGTCCAGTTCAATATTGTCGGAAAGGTTTTCGTCCAGCTCCTCCGTGGGCTTTGAGCGGCGGAAATGGTCGATCACCGTATTCCGCGTGATGGTGAAAACCCAGGTATTCAGCGAGGCTTTTTCCGGATCAAACTCATCGATCTTGCGGAGAATCTTTTCAAAGACTTCTGAACGCAAATCTTCCGCGTCCGCCGAACTCCGAATGCGGGCGCGGATATATCCCATGATCTTGCCGCCGTATTCCGTATAAATCTGCTCGATATTAACCGATGATGCCATCAGGTTTTGAGCCGTTCTCTTTTGCGGAACGGGGGGTCGGCGTGCCTGCCGCGTTCACCCATTCCATCTCGTCCATATTCAGCTCCCGGACAGGATAGCGGGAATGGACGGAATCAATGACGCTCTGAAGCGCCGGATTCCCCTCGAATTTCTGATAATCGAAGAGATTCTTCAGCTTGCGCTCCATTATCATCACTCCTTTCAGTGCGGTTACAACAGTATATACGGATCAGTTCGGCGGGATGGCAGCTGTTTCAAAAAAAGTTTTTGCTATTTTTGCTGGACATTTTCGCAACTACCATCCATAATAATAGCAGATGTCTGCGAAGATCGCAACGCCCTGAGAGGAGCAAAACCTATGCAAAATCAGTTGTTTCGCCAAAAAAGCCTTGAAAAGATCCAGTCGCCGGAAGAGATGCACGACTACATGCGCGTCACAAGCCCGCGCCTGTGGATGATCCTGACGGCCATCGTGGTTCTGTTGGGCGGCTTTATTGCTTATGCCTCGACGACAACCATGGAGAGCACGATGCCGGTCAAAGTGCATGTGGACGTGTTTGAATACCGGGAAAACGAAGATCCGAACGCGCCGCTGGTCCGCTCTTGCTCCCTTTATTCGGATATTCCGATGAGCATGAAGGACAACGTGAAGAACGGGCAGACCCTCCGGATCGGAGAGGGCGCAACCGCAAAAGTGACCTATATCGGCACTGCCGCGGATGAAGCGACGATCAGCGTGGTCTTTGAACTGGACAAGAACTCTCCGATTCCGCCGGAAGGGGACTTCAACGCGGAACTGGTGCTGGAGGCAAAGACGCCGATCAGTTTCCTCTGGAACAACTGACCGACGCCGCCGGTTCCCGGACGGATTGTGTTATCCGGCCTATACCCGTTGGATAAAAGGAAGATAAGACTGTGAAGAAGAAGAACAAAAAGCCCGTCAGCGGAGGCGTGGCAAAAGTGCCGGTGATCATGCAGATGGAAGCGCTGGAATGCGGCGCGGCCAGCCTTGCCATGGTCCTCGCGTACTACCGGAAATGGATTCCGCTCGAGCAGGTCCGCCTGGACTGCGGCGTTTCCCGCGACGGATCAAACATGAAGAATGTCTACCTGGCCGCAAAGAACTACGGCCTGGATGTGCACGGATACCAGATGGAGGTGGACGTGCTGAAAAAGCAGGGTACTTTTCCCTGCATCATCCACTGGGATTTCAACCATTTTGTGGTGCTGGACGGATTCAAGGGCAACAAGGCCATCCTGAACGATCCGGCCCGCGGCCTCGTTTCCGTTTCGATGGAGGAATTCGATGAGTCGTTCACCGGCCTGGTGCTGACCTTCGCGCCGTCGGAGGAATTTGTTCCTTCCGGCAAGCGCAAGAGCACGGTGGCTTTCGCACGGAAACGGCTGAAGGGCGCCGGACCGGCTGTCGTATTCATCGTTCTGACAACGGTGATCACTTATCTGTTCGGCGTGATCAAACCGGTCATGAGCCGGATCTTCTACGACAAACTGCTGACGAAACAGGCGCCGGACTGGTCTTATCCCTTTATCCTTGTGATGACCCTGCTGGCCGTGTTTGAGCTGATTGTGCAGTGGGCGTCGGTGATTTACAACCTGAAGATCAACGGAAAAATGGCCATCGAGGGAAACGCCTCCTATATGTGGAAGGTGCTGCGCCTGCCGATGGAATTCTTCTCCCAGCGCATGACAGGCGATATTCTGCAGCGGCAGGGAACCAACGCCTCCATCGCCGGAACACTGGTGGAAACCGTGGCCCCGCTGGCGCTGAATACGGTGATGATGGTGTTCTACCTGGTCATCATGCTGCGCTACAGCGTCTGGATGACGCTGGTCGGCCTGGCATCGCTGCTGATCAACCTGGGGGTTGCCGAATACCTGTCGAAAAAGCGTGTGAACCTGATGCGCGTGCAGATGCGGGACGAGGGCAAACTGGTTTCCACGACAATGGCCGGAATCAGCATGGCGGAAACCATCAAGGCCTCCGGCGCGGAAGACGGATTCTTCCGGAAATGGAGCGGATACCAGGCGTCTGTAAACGCCCAGGAGGTCCGGTATACAACGCTGAATGAGCGGATCGGCCTGATTCCGCAGTTCATCAACACTGCGAGCGGCTATATGGTGCTGTTCATGGGCGTGCAGCTGGCGATGGCAGGTCAGTTCACCCTCGGTATGATCACGACCTTCCAGGGACTGCTGACATCCTTCATGGGACCGGCGGAAACACTTGTTTCAGCCGGTCAGACGATCCAGGAAATGCGCACGGAAATGGAACGTGTGGAGGACGTGCTGGAATATCCGGATGACCCGGTGATGCAGTACGGCGCCCAGTGCAAGCCTGACGAAGCCTATGACAAACTGAAGGGCGAAGTGGTACTGAACAACGTGACGTTCGGCTATTCCCGGCTGGGGAATCCGAATGTAACGGATTTTTCCATGCACCTGAAGCCCGGGCAGCGGATCGCGATCGTCGGTCCCAGCGGCTGCGGAAAATCCACCATCAGCAAGCTGATTACGGGACTGTACCAGCCCTGGCAGGGTGAAATCCTGTTTGACGGAAAACCCATTCAGGAGATCCCGCGCAACGTGTTCACGGGATCGGTGGCCATGGTGGACCAGGATATCGTGCTGTTTGAGGATACCATTTCCAGCAATATCCGGATGTGGGACGAATCCATCGCCGATTTTGAGATGATCCTCGCGGCGCGGGACGCCCAGATTCACGAGGACATCCTGCAGCGGCCGGGCGCCTACCAGGGGAAACTGATTGAAAACGGCAAGGACCTGAGTGGCGGACAGCGGCAGCGACTTGAAATCGCCCGCGTGCTGGCCCAGGATCCCTCCGTGATTCTGCTGGACGAAGCGACCAGCGCCCTGGACGCCAAGACGGAATACGAGCTGGTGAAGGCGATCAAGGACCGCGGGATTTCCTGCATCGTGGTGGCGCACCGGCTGTCGACCATCCGCGACTGTGACGAGATTATCGTGCTGGAAGGCGGTCATATCGTCGAACGCGGAACGCACGATGAGCTGTACGCAAAGGGCGGAGCCTATGCGGAGCTCGTAACCAGCGAGTAAGAAAGGAGGAGTCCGAATGGGTTGGTTTAGTGAACAGATCCGCCAGCGCATGGAAAGCGACCAGAATATTCTGGAAGACTCCTTCTTCCGGATGGCCAGCGTCGTCATGGACAAATGGAGCGCGGACCGGCTGGAGGATGAGCGCCTCATCGCAAAGGAAACACTGGATCAGATCCTGAAGTTTTACCATCATAAACCGGTGGAGATTCCGGAGGACATCCGGGATGTTCAGGAACAGCTGAAATATGTCCTCCGGCCGACCGGCCTGATGATCCGGGAAGTGAAGCTGGAAGAAAACTGGCAGAACGACGCCTTCGGACCGATGCTGGGCTATATCCGGGAAACCGGGGAAACGGTGGCGCTGCTGCCGGGAACGGTGTTCGGATATTACTACAAGGATCCGGCCACGGGTCAGAAAATCCGGATTACCCGGAAAAACGCGAAGATGTTCACGCGGGACGCGCTGTGCTTCTATCAGCCGCTTCCGATGAAAAAACTGGGCGTCAAGGATCTGCTGATTTATATGAAGAACAGCATTTCCACAGGGGATTTCGCCCAGATTATCATGGCCACGCTGGCCTGCACGCTGATCGGCTTCATCGAGCCGCGGGTTTACAACCTGGTGACCGGCAAGGTCATGAACGGCCGGAATACGAGCCTGATGATCGGCCTGATGGTTTTCCTGCTGAGCAGCGCCTTCGCGAGCCGGCTGATCGAACTGGTGCGTTCGCTGCTGATGGCACGGCTCAACACCAAGACTTCGCAGGCGGTGCAGGCGTCGGTCATGATGCGGATCCTGTCGCTGCCGGTGAGCTTTTTCCGGAAATTCTCCTCCGGTGAACTGCACAGCCGCGCGACCAGTGTCAGTTCGCTGTGCAGCATGATCCTCAGCAATATTCTGGGGGTCGGACTGAGCAGTCTGATGTCCCTGCTGTATGTGACCCAGATTTTCCGCTATGCGCCGGCACTGGTGGTTCCCGCTGTCCTGATCATCATCTCGACGGTGGCGGTGAGCCTTCTGGCCTCCTTTGTGCAGATCGGCATCTCGCGGCAGAAGATGAAGCTGCAGGCGGAGGAAACCGGCATGAGCTACGCGATCATGAACGGAATCCAGAAGATCCGCCTGTCCGGGTCTGAAAAGCGGATGTTTTCCCGGTGGGCCCGCCTGTATGCGCGGTCCAGCCGGCTGGAATACAATCCGCCGATGTTCCTGAAGATCAACAAGGTTATTACAACCGCGATCTCGCTTTTCGGCACGGTGATCCTGTACTATCTGGCCATCAATACGAATGTGGCCGGCAGCGAATACATCGCGTTCAACGCGGCGTACGCCCGCGTGATGGGCGCCTTCACCTCCCTGGCGGGCATCGCGATTTCCATCGCCTCCATCAAACCGGTGCTGGAAATGGCGGAGCCGATCCTGCAGGCGGAGCCGGAAGTGGCCGAGGAGAAGGCCGCGGTGGACCAGGTGAGCGGCCATATCGAGATGAGCCATGTCTCCTTCCGCTATGAGAACAATATGCCCTACGTGCTGGAGGATCTGAATCTGACGATTCACTCCGGGGAATACGTGGCCATCGTCGGACGCACGGGCTGCGGCAAATCCACGCTGGTGCGCCTGCTGCTCGGTTTTGAAAAGCCGGAGAAGGGCGCGATCTTCTACGACCGCCGGGACATGAACCAGCTCGATCCCCGTTCCCTGCGCAAGCATATCGGCGTCGTGATCCAGAACGGACAGCTGTTCCAGGGGGATATCTTCTCGAATATTACGATTTCCGCCCCGCAGCTGACACTGGACGACGCCTGGGAAGCCGCGGAGATCGCGGGCATCGCCCAGGATATCCGGGAAATGCCCATGGGCATGCAGACGATCATTTCCGAAGGCCAGGGAGGCGTTTCCGGCGGCCAGAAACAGCGCCTGATGATTGCGCGGGCCGTGGCGCCCAAGCCGAAAATCCTGATTTTCGACGAGGCGACGTCCGCACTGGACAACAAGACGCAGAAACAGGTTTCGGACGCGCTGGACAGGCTGAACTGCACACGGATTATCATTGCGCACCGGCTGAGCACGATCCGCAACTGCGACCGGATCCTGGTGATGGACAAAGGCGCCATCGTCGAGCAGGGAAAGTACGAGGAACTGATCGCAAAGAAAGGCTACTTCGCAGAGCTGGTTGCAAGGCAGCGGCTCGATGCGGAGCAGGAAACAGAAGCAGAGCAAACGACGGGAGCATAAGAAGAAGGACGGGAACCGCGGTTTCCGTCCTTCTCTCTTTCTATATGGATGCAGCGTGATACGGATCAGTGCTTTTTGACCCGCTTCCGTCCGGGGGTAATGGCGCCCTGCGGGCAGACCAGACGGCAGAGATGGCAGCCCACACATTTCCGCGCGCTGAGGACCGGGCGGCGGTTCTCATCAAGCTTCAGGGCGCCGTGCCCGCCGTCCGCGCAGGAAATGGTGCAGCGGCCGCAGCCGATGCAGCGCGCGGGGTCGATGGAGGGATAGATGACCGTATCGTACTCGAGGGTTTCCGTCGTTTTGCTCAGGGAATCGAGTCCGAGGCCGACCGCTTCTTTCACACTGCGGAAGCCTTTTTCCGTCAGGTACAGGTTCAGGCCGGCCTTCAGATCATCAATGATCCGGTAGCCGTACTGCATCACCGCTGTGGCGACCTGCACGGTGCCGCTGCCCAGCAGGATGAATTCCAGCGCGTCGTTCCAGGTTTCGATACCGCCCATACCGGAGACGGGCATCCCCTTCAGGGCCGGGTTTTTCCCCAGCTCTGCGATGAAGCGCAGGGCAACCGGACGGACCGCGCTGCCGCTGTAGCCGCCGAAGGAACTCTGTCCGTGAACAGCGGGAGAGGCGACGTAGGTGTGCACGTTGAGATCCGTTACGGATTTGATCGTGTTGATGGCGGAGAAACCGCTTGCCCCGCCGCGTTTCGCTGCTTCCGCGGCAGGACTCATTTCAGCCACATTGGGCGTAAGCTTCGCAAGAATCGGGATCTTGCAGGCTTCCCGCGCGGCGCGCGTGAAGCGCTCCACGAGTTCCGGATCCTGGCCGATATCGCTGCCGAGACCGGTTTCCGACATGTTCGGGCAGGAGAAGTTCAGCTCGATCGCGTCGGCGCCGTTTTCCGCGCACTGGCGGGCAAGCTCGCCCCATTCCGCCTCATTCCTGCCCATGATGGAGGCGAGGATGAATTTGGAAGGATATTTTTTCTTCAGTTTGCGGATCATCTCCATATTCTCCGCTACGCTCTGATCGGACAGCTGCTCGATGTTTTTGAAACCCATGATCCCCCCGTCATTGCCGGGAATGGCGGAAAAACGGGGAGAAAGCTGACGGATTTCCATGGTGCAGATGGTTTTGAGGGCGGCTCCGGCCCATCCGGCTTCCAGGGCGCGGGCGCACATTTCATAGGTGCTGGAGGCGGCGGAGGAGGCCAGCAGGAAGGGATTCTCCAGCGGGATGCCGCACAGATCGCACTGCAGACGGCTCTCGTCCGCGGGGAGCGCGGTCTCACACAGCGGCTTCACCTGATAATACAGGCGGTTGATCAGCTCGCGGACCGGCACCTCGGAAGGCCGGACACAGTGGCGCTCGCACGGGGCGCGGCAGGTCAGGCAGGGATTGGCGTCCGGCAGGCGGCCGACAGCGCCCTGCTCGTTTTCAAACCAGATGCTGCGCAGCAGTTCCGCCGGGTTCAGCTGTTTGCAGGCGGCGCTGCAGGGTGCGTCCGCGCACATCACACACTGAATCATATCTGCGCGGGAAATGACGGGGGTGGAATGGATCATGCGGATTATCCTCCTCTGTATTAGGGTGCAGACTGCGTCAAAAAAGGCATTCCCGGAGAACCCGGAAATGCCTGTCTGATCAATTTTATGCCATCTTCTTGATAATGGTCATTTCCACAGTGCGGCCACGGATGCTGACCTTTACATCGTCCGCCACGTGCGCCACAACGGATTTCTCCAGCTCGTCCCATGCTTCGCGGGCGATGGGATCGCCCTCCCTGCGGATGTTGAGCTGTTCCTGGTAGCGCAGCATGGACCATTCATAGTCCAGCGCGGAGCCAGTGGATGAATCCGCATACATCGCGGAGAAGAGAGGACCGGCGCTGGCAGCCACATCGGCATCGGCTTCGATATCGAAGAAATTCCGCAGACGGCCCATAAAGCCGCGGGCGGATTCATTCTTCCCGGAGGAAGAAGTGGAAAGCAGGCGCTCCCGCTTTTCGCTGTCCATCATGGTTTCAACGCGGAAGTGAAGCTGGTAGACATCATCATTGTCTTCAATCCAGAAATCACCTTCCGTCTCGCCGGTGATGGAGCGGACGGTACCCATCATTTCTTCGGTCAGCAGACGCAGATGAAGCGCGCTTTTCGGGGAAAGTCCCTTATATCCGGCGACAAATTCCGCCTGCTTCAGCGCGGTTTCCATCCGGGCGCCCCGGGAGGAGACTCGAATGACATCTGTTTTCATACCGATTGTTACCCCTTATGCCTCGATGGTCAGGATGTCAGAGAAACCGGTGACTTCGAACACTTCCTGCACGATCTCGTTGACATTCTTGATCTTCATGCCGCCCTTGGTGCTCATGACCTTGTGAGCGGAAAGAAGAACGCGCAGTCCGGCAGAAGAGATATAGTCCAGCTTGGAGAAATCCAGGGTCAGCGAATCCGCGTTGCCCATGGTTTTGTTCAGCTCAGCTTCAAGCTCGGGGGCGGTCATGGTGTCCAGACGGCCTTCCAGTGCGATCTCCAGTGCCTTACCATTCAGGTTGGTGGTAATAGTCATGATTTTTCCTCCTTGTGATTCAGCAAAATATAGATTTTGCATGTGATCTTTATACAGACACTTAATCATAGCATACAATTCTGAAAATATCAACGTTTCCGGCAGAAAGAAAAAAGAAAAAATCTGCTTGACAGATCAAATATATTGAGTAAAATATAATTTGTAAAAAGAAACTATGTTTCACTTTTGTTGCGAAACACTTAATGCAGAAAGGAGGCGGCAGATATGGAACGGGTTGATATCGCGATTATCGGGACCGGTCCGGCCGGCGTTTCCGCCGCGCTGACAGCCGCAAACCGAAACAAGACCATTCTTCTGCTGGGCAGCCGCCAGATGAGCGAGAAGGTTGCGCAGGCGCACGAAATCCGGAATTATCCGGGCCTCCCGGCGGTCCGGGGCGCGGACCTGGCCGCGGCTTTCCGGAATCATCTGGAATCTTCCGGAATTGAGATTACGGAGAAACGGGTCGGCGCGGTGTACGCCATGGGCGATTATTTTGCCCTGCAGATCGGGGAGGAAATGGCGGAGGCACGGGCCGTGATCCTGGCGACCGGCGTCGTGGCGGCCAATCCGCTGCCCGGCGAGAAGGAACTCATGGGCCGGGGCGTCAGCGCCTGCGCGACGTGCGACGCGCCGCTGTACAAAGGAAAAATCGCGGCGGTGATCGGCTACAGTCCCCGGGAGGAGGCTGAAGCCGCCTTCCTGAGCGAAGTGTGCGCGAAGGTGATGTATTTCCCGATGTACAAGGGAGAACCCGAACTGCCTGCCGGGGTGGAAATCATCCGGGAGAAGGTGACCGGGATCGCGCAGGAGGACGGGAAACGCGTCGTCCGGACGGAAAACAGCAGTTACGCGGCGGACGGAGTGTTCGTTCTGCGGGAGGCCGTGGCGCCGGACCAGCTGGTTCCCGGTCTGGAGGCGGACGGCGCGCATGTGCGCGTGAACCGCAAAATGGAAACGAGCCTGCCGGGCGTGTTCGCCTGCGGGGACCTGACCGGAACGCCGTACCAGTATGTGAAGGCGGCCGGGGAAGGAAACGTGGCTGCGATCAGCGCGGCGGCCTATATCGACGGAATGCGCCGTGCGCAGAAATAATTTAAAGAAAGAAAATCAAAGAAAGCGAGGTTTTTATCCATGATTACCAAGATTAACGAACAGGAATTCCAGACCAGGGTTGTGAACGATCCCGTGGCGGTGGTGGATTTCTCCGCAACCTGGTGCGGACCGTGCCGGATGCTGGCGCCCGTGCTGGAGCAGATCTCCGAAGAACTGGCCGGCAAGGCGAATTTCTACAACGTGGACGTGGATGACGACGGCGAACTGGCCGCGGGATTCCATATCAGCTCCGTTCCCACCGTGCTGATCCTGAAGAACGGCAAGGTTGTTGACCAGTCCCTGGGCTTCAAGCCCGGCCCGGCCATGAAGAGCTGGATTGAAGGAAATCTGTAATGATCCTGAAGAGGAAGCAAGAAAAATGAGCGAAGAAAATCGGGGATCCGCTGAATACGCGCAGCTGCTCCTGGACAACCAGCTGTGCTTCCCGCTGTACGCAGCGGCACGCAAGGTCGTGAACGCATACAATCCGCTGCTAAAGCCCTACGGACTGACCTACACGCAGTACATCGTTTTCCTGGCCCTGTGGGAAGCGGAAAACGGAAAAGCGAAGGTCGGGGACCTGGGGCGGCGGCTGTATCTGGACTGCGGGACGCTGACGCCGCTGCTGAAGAAAATGGAGGAAAGCGGATGGCTGAACCGCTGCCGCTGCAAGGTGGACGAGCGGGTGGTCTACGTTTCACTGACCGGCGAAGGCTGGGCGCTCCGGGAACAGCTGAAAAGCATTCCGGAGCAGGTCGGCCGCTGCATGACGATGGAGAAGGAAGACGCGGCACAGCTCTACACGCTGCTGCACCGCCTGCTGGAAACGATGTAAACAAGGAAGAATGAAGGAATCTTTATGGGGAGGAACAGGAATATGAAGAAAATGATCGCTCTGCTGATGGCGCTGCTGATGGCGCTGACCGCTGCCGCCGCTTTTGCGGAGACCGCTCCGGACCGGCTGGCCCGGATCAGGGAAAGCGGAAAACTGGTTGTCGCCATGGAAGGTGTATGGCAGCCCTGGACCTATCATGACGAGACGGGCAAGCTGGTCGGCTTCGACACGGAAGTCGCTGCGCTGATCGCGGAAAGCCTCGGCGTAGAGGTGGAATATGTGGAAACGGACTGGAGCTCCATCCTGGCCGGCGTGGATTCCGGACGGTTTGACGTTGCGCTCAACGGCGTCGGCTACACCGAGAAACGGCAGGAAGCCTACACCTTCAGCGACATTTACGTCTACTCCGTGCTGGTGCTGGTGGTACCGGAAGGAAACGAGGACATTCACACGATCGAGGACCTGAAAGGGAAAAAGACCTCCAATTCCCCGGGATCCAACTATGCGCAGATGGCGCTGGACGCGGGCGCAGAGGTCGTCTACGTGGACACCCTGGGAGAAACCATGGAAATGCTGCTGCAGGGACGCGCGGAAGCCACGCTGAACGACAAGGATTCCGTGGACTCCTATCTCGCGGAGCATCCGGAAGCGAAGATAAAGATCGTTCAGGTCATGCCCGGCGATCCGGTGGCCATTCCGATGCAGAAGAGCGCGGATACCGAAACCCTGAAGGCCGAGATCGACCGGATTCTGGAGGAACTGCGCCAGAACGGCAAGCTGGCTGAACTGAGCGTCAAATACTTCGGCGAAGACCTGACAAAGAAGCAGGAAGCAGAATAAAAAACCAAACCGAGGATACGAGGATAACCTATGACTGAGAGACTCTGGAACATACTGGTGGATTCGTTTCCGAAGATGCTGGAATACGGCGTCAAGGTCACGATCCCGCTGACGGTTCTTTCCTTCGCACTGGCGATGGTGGTCGCCCTGATCGTGGCGATGATTCAGTACGCGCATGTGAAAGGGATCCGCCAGATCTGCCGGTTCTATATCTGGATCACCCGCGGCACGCCGCTGCTGGTACAGCTGTACATCGTATTCTACGGACTGCCCAAGGTGGGGATCGTGCTCGACGCGTTCCCCGCCGCGGTCGTTGTGCTCGGCCTGAACGAGGCGGCCTACATGGCGGAAACGATCCGCGGCGCGCTGGACAGCGTCAGCGCGGGACAGCTGGAGGCGGGCTACTGCGTGGGCATGAGCTGGACGAAGATCATGTGGCATGTGGTGCTGCCGCAGGCGATGCGCACGGCTTTCCCGGCGCTGTCCAACTCGATGATCGCTATGCTGAAGGAAACCTCCATGGCCGCGACCATTACGGTAATGGAACTGTTCCGTCAGGCGCAGGTAATCAACGGGCGGGTTTATGAGCCGCTGGCGCTGTATATCGAGGCAGCCGTCATTTACCTGATCTTCTGCACGATCCTGACCTGGCTGCAGCACCGCGGCGAGAAGCGGCTGGCCACTTACGGAGGTGCAAAGGCATGATGCTGGATATTCGGAACGTTCGGAAATCCTTTGACGGGCACACGGTGCTGGACGGGATCGATCTGGACGTGAACAAGGGCGACGTGACGGCGATTCTCGGGCCGAGCGGGTCCGGAAAGACCACTTTCCTGCGCTGCCTGAACTTCCTGGAACGGGCAGACAGCGGCACGCTGGTTTTTGACGGCGAATCTTTCGACCTGCACAGCGCGAAAAAGGCGGAAATCGCGAAGGTGCGCAAAAAGACGGCCTTTGTGTTCCAGAACTACAATCTTTTCCTGAACAAGAACGTGCTTCAGAACGTAACGCTGGGCCTGACCGCCGGCGCGGGCATGAAGAAGGACGAGGCCGAGGCGCGGGCTGTGAAGGCGCTGGAGAAGGTCGGCATGGCGGAGAAACTGAAGAACTATCCGAACCAGATCTCCGGCGGCCAGCAGCAGCGCGTCGCCATCGCGCGGGCGCTGGCGATGGAACCGGAAATCATCTATTTTGACGAACCCACCAGCGCGCTGGACCCGGAACTGATCGGCGAGGTGCTGGCCGTCATGCGGCAGCTGGCGGAAGACGGCATGACCATGCTGGTGGTGACCCATGAAATGGACTTTGCCCGGAATGTCAGCAATCAGGTGCTGTTCATGGACGGCGGGAAGGTAATTGAACGCGGACCGTCGAAAGAATTCTTTGCAGCGC
>CAMJTZ010000002.1 GCA_946408865.1 uncultured Clostridia bacterium | reverse complement strand
CAATAATCTGATTTTCTTTTTTTCCCTTTTTTTTAATCTGAAACTGATCCTCTATCTTTTTGTTGCTTTGATCAGGAAAGATAAAGATTCAGACAGGGAAGCTCCTTTTCATCATTTTGCGGTCCTGATCTGCGCGAGAAATGAAGCGGCCGTCATTGCGGATCTGCTTGACAGCATCCGGTCTCAATCCTATCCGCAGAATCTCATAGATGTTTTTGTCATGGCGGACAATTGCACGGACAACACCGCAGACATTGCCTCCTCCCGCAATGTTCATGTATATACCCGCTTTCATTCGGAAAAAGTCGGAAAAGGCTATGCGCTTGAAGCGCTTATGAATCATATCCGGGAGGATTATCCGGAGGGATTTGACGGATACTTTGTATTTGACGCGGACAATATTCTTGAGCAGGACTATATCGAACAGATGAACCGGAAGTTTTCGGACGGGCACGACATCGTCACCGGTTTCAGAAACAGCAAAAACTTTGCGGACAACTGGATCAGCGCCGGGAATTCACTGTGGTATCTGTGGGACAGCAAATACCTGAATTATCCCAGATATCTTTTGGGGATCAGCTGTACCGTATCCGGCACCGGGTATTTGTTCAGCAGGAGAATTGCCGAAAAACTGGACGGATGGCCGTATCATATGCTGACGGAAGACTGGGAGTTTTCCTTTGACCAGGTGACAAAAGGAGAAAAAATTGCCTTTTGCCGGCAGGCTGTCTTATACGACGAACAGCCGACTTCCTTTATGGTGTCCTGCCGGCAGAGAATGCGATGGCTGAGCGGGCTGCTTCAGGTGAGTGTGCGGTACATGAAAAAGGTAATGAAGGGGATCCTTCACGGCAGTTCCTCCTGTTTTGATATTATCCTTTATGCGCCTGTTTACGTCCTTTCGGTAGCGTCTTTGCTTCTTAACCTTTTCCTGATCATCAGCAGCGCCGTAACAGGGGGCAATATTATGACTGCAGTTCAGTCTTTTGCTTTGCTGTTTATCAGAATGTATGCTGTGTTCTGGCTGGCCGGTCTGTTTTTTATCGTCACGGAGTGGAAAAACATTCATGCCGGTGCGCTGAGCAAGATTCTTCACTTATGGACTTTTCCTTTGTTTACTTTGAGTTATGTGCCTTTGACGGCGGTTGCCCTGTTTTATAAACCGAAATGGAAACCGATCCCGCATACGGTTACGGCGGAGCAGATGTACAACGCAAAAAAGTAATGAAACAGGCAGCTGTACCGGAAACCGGAGGCTTCCGGACAGCCGCGATACGCATGAAAGAATAAAAACGGCGGGGAGTAAAGGATGCAAAACCTCATTGGATTATTGTTTTCGCTTTTGCTGGTTTTCATCTGTTTTGCTGCTGCGTACCCGGTGTCAAAGAAGAATCCGGAGGTTGCAAGAAAAATTGTACATATCGGGGCGGCGCACTGGTATTTCATCTATGCGGCGTTTTTTACCTCGCCGGTCCCGGCGCTCATCGGATTGCCCGTTGTTGCGGTTCTGGTCGCAATCCTGAACATCACAGGCGTGTTTGATAAAGCATTGGGTCAAAGCAGCAGAAAGAGAAACTGGGGCCTGGTATGGTATCCGGTTTCCATTCTTATCATGATCTTATTGGGAAAATCCGGAATCGGCGGAATGACAGAACTCGGCGTCGGGCTTCTCGGAATGGGATGGGGAGACGGACTGGCGGCGCTTGTCGGGATGAAATTCGGAAAGCACAGGCTGAATACGAGTAAATCACTGGAAGGCGCAGCGGCTTTCTTTATTGCTGTAACCGTCATTGCTTTCCTTTTCACGCACAATATCCTTCTGTCGGTTGTATGCGGGCTGACCGGCGCAGTCTTTGAATTCACGACACCCTTCGGTTTTGACAATATAACGGTTCCGCTGGTGCTTTACGCGACCGTCGCGTTCTGGCCGAAGAGCGCGATGCTTCCGGGGTTTGCGCTGATGGCGTGTCTTGCGTACAAATGGAAACTTCTGACCGCAAACGGCGTCGTGGGTGCGTTCGTGCTCGCGGTTTTATGTACGTGGATCTTCGGCCTTGCCGGACTCGTGCTGCTTCTTCTTTTCTTTGCCAGCGCGAATGTGATCGGGAAAATCAGGGATCATATTCAGAAAGAAGAAGGCAATTTTACCGAGAAGAAGAACAGCAGAAGAGATCTCATGCAGGTGCTTGCAAACGGACTGATGGCGGTCCTGGCGGCGGTGGTTTTCGCGGTTTCGGATTCGTATTTAAGGACGAATGCTTTGACTGCCGCAGATGCAAAAGCGCTGCTTCCGATGCGGATGATGTTTGCGGCCATCGTGATGTTCGGCGCGGCAATGACAGAAGCCACGAGCGATACCTGGGCCGGTGAGATCGGAAGATTATCGAAGAAACCGCCGGTCTCCCTGAAAACAGGAAAAATCGTTCCGCGGGGCGTGAGCGGCGGCGTGACGCTGCTGGGATACGGCGGAGGACTGGCAGGAGCGGCTTTCATCGCGGTATTCTGGTATGTGCTTTTTTCAGGAACAGCAGGACCGGCGGATGCGCTGATGAAGAAGCTGCCGCTGGGAATTGCCGTTATCACATTGTCCGGTTTTGCGGGCTGCATATTTGATTCGTTTCTCGGCGCGTATTTCCAGGCGCTTTATATCGACGCGGATTCGGGGAAATACACCGAGAAGAAAAAATCACCGTCCGGAAAGGACAATACATTATTCAGCGGCGTTCACTGGATGGACAATGACATGGTGAATCTGGCAAGCAATTTCCTGTCTGCCGCGATAGCGTTTATCGTTGCAATGATCCTGTGACAGAACAGGATCAACGGGAGCAGGAACAGCCTTTTCTGTTGGACCGGTAATGTTACCGCGGAAGACCCACAATCGAAGCGGCAACATATCCTGTCTGTTCGTTGCCGTATTTGTCCGTGAATTTGATCCGCACGAAATTCCGTTTGGAAGCGGCGTCGTAGTAAAGTTTGTCGTCGTCCAGGGTATCCACCATGGTTCCGTTCTTCAGCGAACACATCCAGTTTTTCTTGTCAATCCAGGGATCCCTGCGGATCGCCGCTTTGTCAGCGGTGCCGGTATTGATCTTCCGGGCTGTTCCGCCGTTTACCTGTTCCATCTGATCAAGATTCAGTTCATTCATGTTATCCATTTTTTTCACCCCTTAAATTTACATACTTTGCCACAGTGTTCACTGGTTTATACGCATCATGCACCCGTGATGGCAGTTTTTTCGTCTCGTTGCCAATCCGCCCCTTTCGTGGTAGAATCATTCATGGAAATTCCCTCCCCGTTCCACAGTCAGAATATTCATTTACAGAAACGGAATTTCGCGCCGTCGGACGTGAAAACCCGCTGAAGGAATTTCCTTATATCCGGACAGAAAAACAGAAAAAATAATTGAAACGGAGGAAACAAAACCATGAAGAAAACCTTCCTGACCCTTTTCGCGCTGCTCCTGGCACTGCTGCTGACCGGCACCGCGCTGGCGGAGGAGAGCCCGGACGGGCTGCACGCCAGCATCCAGCATACGGCGGATTCCCCCGCGTGGGTGAAGAGCCTCCCCTCGGCGCAGGACGAGAAGGTGACCCAGCTGTTCGTGGTCGCCGGCCTCGGCATGGACAAGACGACCGCGACGATCTCGATGCACCAGCGGGACGAGGCGGGGAACTGGAAACAGATCCTCTCCACCCCGGGCTTCGTGGGCCTGAAAGGCCTCTGCCTGGACGCGGACCACAAAGAGGGCTGTTCCCAGACGCCGATCGGCATCTATCACTTCAACAAAGCCTTCGGCATTGCCAAGGACCCCGGCTGCGCGATTCCCTACGTGCAGGTGGACGAAAACACCTACTGGTCCGGCGATCCCGACCGGCAGTACAACCAGATGGTCGACATCCGGGACGTTCCGGAACTTGTCATGGACGACAGCGAACACATCGTGGACTATGAATATCAGTATCAGTACTGCCTGAACATCAGCTTCAACGAAGAAGGCACGCCCGGCCGCGGCTCCGCGATTTTCCTGCACTGCTTCGGCCCGCTCAAGCCCTACACCGGCGGCTGCGTGGCCCTTCCCGAAAACCTGATGAAGATGGTGATGCAGACGGTCAAAGAGGACTGCGTCGTGGTCATCGACACGCTGGAGAATCTGGGCGGCAGCTTCTGAGTCCCTCTCCGGTACAAAAAAACGGGCTTGCGCCCGTTTTTTTATTTCTTCAGATCCTCCGCGGAACCGGGTTTTCCGGGGCCTCTCTGTGAAAAAAACCCCGGGGAGCGCTCTCCCCGGGTATTGTGAAAAACCTGCGCGGCGTTTTCCGTTATTCACGCCTTCGTTGAATCGTCCTCGTTCTCCTCCCCCTCCGGGCATTCCTCAGGGTCGTCAGCCGAAACAGATTCCCAGGCCTTATTGATTTCCTTTTCGATCGTCCTGGCAGTCTTTTTCGCTGAATCCACGATCGTATCCGCCGCTTCCTGCACCTTCTTTCCGACGTCCACCTTCGCGCCGTCCGCGTTTTCCACATGGACGCTGCAGCCGAGAAGCGGCGCCGCGATCATGCCGATCACGCTCATCTTCGGAGCCACCAGCAGGCCGGGAAGCGCGAGAATACCGGGCACGTTCACAACCTCTTTGCCGTCCTTTTCAACCTTGACGCGATATCCGGCCAGTTCGTCAAAAAAGTTCTTTGCCATTCTCTTTTTCCTCCTGTTCTCATTCCGCGGTCAGGGGGCTTTCGTCATTTCCCTGACCGTGACTGTATTGTACCCTCCGCCGGGTCCGGAATACAGAACCGGCCTGGAAAATTACCGCGGGTTATTTCATCTTTCACGGAAAAAAACGGCGGGTAGATTCTCCTTTCGCCTCTCCCCGCCGGTACATCTTCTGTTTTATGGCCGCAGCGCCCGCTGCTCCTGCTCCGCCACCGCGGTCCTGTGGTCCGCTTTGATTTTCTCCAGCGTCTCCGGCGACAGAATCAGGTCCAGCGCCGTCAGCGCCAGCGCCTTCGCCCCCAGGGCGATGGAGCGCAGTCCGGTCTCCGAGCGGCTGGCCTCCCGCTTTTCAACGGTATGGCCGGCAACCGGAACCTCGCTGATCCGGATCATCGGCTGAATCGTCGGAATCACCTGGGAAACGTTTCCCACGTCGGAGGACCCCAGCGCGTTTTTCTTCTTATCGTCGTAGGTTTCCCCCAGGGACAGGAGGTTCTTCAGGTAGACCGCGTCAAAGGACGGCGTTGGCACAACGTTGTCAATCAGGTTGCGCTGCGTCGGCTCCAGCAGGCCTTCGCAGCCCGTCTGCAGCGCGGCTCCTTCCACGATTTTCTCCAGCCTGCGCAGCACGTCCTTCATCCGCGCGACCGTCGCCGCCCGGACGTAGAACCGGCCTTCGGTGAAATCCGGAATGATGTTCGGCGCGTCCCCGCCCCGGGTGACAATCCCGTGGATCCGTACATCCTTCGGAAGCTGCTGGCGCATCAGCCCGATGGCGCTGAAAACCAGCACCAGCGCGTCCAGCGCGTTGATCCCGTCCTGCGGGGCGGAAGACGCGTGGGACGCTTTCCCTTTGAAGGCGATGCGGATCGGCGCGCAGGCGATCTCCGTATGCGTCAGCTCGTGGTGATCCGATCCCGGATGGACGCACAGCGCCGCGTCCACATCGCGGAAGAATCCTTCGCGCACAAAGCTGCCTTTCGCGCTGCCGTTCTCGCCGCCTTCCTCCCCGGGGGTTCCGTAAACGCGGATCTCCCCGCCGGTTTCGTCCAACACCTGTTTCAGGGCGGCCCCGGCCAGCGCGGACGTGGCGCCGAACAGATTGTGCCCGCAGCCGTGGCCCAGGCCAGGCAGCGCGTCATATTCCGCCAGGAAGGCGAGCACCGGCCCCTTTTTCGCGGAGCGGTACACGGCGGTAAACCCGGTGGGATGCCCGGCCACGCCGACGGTGACCTCAAAGCCTTCCGCCCGCAGCTGCTCCGACAGCCTCGCGCAGGCAAATTCCTCGTGATTGCTGGTTTCCGGCTTCGCGTGGATCTCCAGCGCGATCTGCCGGTAAACCGGATACTGCTTCTCCGCGTAATCGAGAATCCGGTCCCGGGTTGTCATATGCTTTCTTCCTTTCTTCCGGCGTGATGGCGGGTCAGAAGCCCGCGGTTGGTCGTTCTTCTGGAAAGGCCGTTTCCAAGGCTCTGCAGGATGAAGGTTACGATCAGCAGAACGATCACGCAGACGTTGACGATGTCCGGATGATTCTGGTTCTGACCGTAATTGATGGCAAAGGACCCGATGCCTCCCGCGCCTACAGCGCCGGCCATGGTCGTCAGTCCGATCAGGCTGATCGCCGTCACCGTCGTGACCCGGATCAGATCCGGAACCGCCTCCCGCAGGTAAACCCGGAAGATCAGCCCGGCGGTTCCGCTGCCCATGCTCCGGGCAGCTTCGATCTTTCCCGGATCAACGCCGGACAGTGCGACCTCCACCTGCCGGCTGTAGAAAGGAACCGTTCCGAACACCAGCGGCAGGATGGCTCCTTTCACATTGATGGCCGTTCCCGCAACAGCCCGGGTCAGGGGAATGAGGAAAATCAGCAGGATGATAAACGGAATGGACCGGAACACGTTGATCAGCAGGTTGGTTGCCTGATATACAACCGGTTTCGGGCTGATTCCGTCCTTCCGGGTGATCACCAGCAGGACGCCGAGCGTCAGTCCGATCACCCCGGCAATCAGCCCGGCCTTCCAGAACATTTCCACTGTAGCCGCGAAGCTTTTGAAGAACTTGTCACGATACAGGTACAGATTCGGCGCGAGCTGTTCCATCAGCGTCTCCATCCCTGATTACCTCCGTACTCACATGATTCTCCCTCAGGAACTGAATCCCCTTCTCAATGTCCTCCCGTTTGCCGCTGAGAATTCCCGCCATGCCGCCGATCGGGTTCCCGCGCAGGTATTCGGAATTGGCAAGAACAATGTTCAGGTCAAATCCGTACCGGCGTGCCGCGGTGGTCAGCAGGTGATCACCCACGCAGTCCTTCCGGAACATCAGCCGCACCAGCAGCTCTCCCGGATGGACCTTCACCAGGTCGGAATCCTCCGCGATCAGGCGGTCCAGCTTCCCCAGCAGCGAGAAAGAAACAAATTTCCGGGTGATCTCCGCCTTCGGTTCCGCGAAGATCTCATATACCGGGCCTTCCTCCACGACGCGCCCGTCCTCCATGACGGCCACGCGGTCGGCGATGCTCCGGATGACCGACATCTCGTGGGTAATCAGCACGATGGTGATCCCGAGCTTCCGGTTCAGATCCTGCAGCAGCGTCAGGATCGACTCCGTCGCCTCCGGGTCGAGCGCGCTGGTTGCTTCGTCCGACAGCAGCACCCGGGGCTCCGCGGCCAGCGCCCGGGCGATGGCGACCCGCTGTTTCTGCCCGCCGGACAGCTGGGACGGATATACGTCGGTCTTTTCCTCCAGGCCCACCAGTGCCAGCAGCTCCCGGACCCGCTGGGTGATCTGTTTTCCGTCTCTTCCGGTATGGCGGAGCGGATAGGCGACGTTTTCAAACACCGTACGCCGGTCCAGCAGGTTGAAGTGCTGGAAAATCATGCCGATCCCCCGACGCATGCGGTTCTGCTGCCGGGGCGTCATCACCTTCCCCTCCAGGTACGGTTTCCCGTCCTTCAGGGTGATTTCCCCCGTACCCTCCAGGGTAACGGAGCCTGAATCCGGCATTTCCAGCAGATTCAGGCAGCGCACCAGGGTTGATTTTCCCGCCCCGGAATACCCGATCACTCCGTAGATGACGCCGTCGCCGATCCGGATGGAAACATCCTGCACGGCCTTCACGTCGCCGGTTTTCAGGTGATACGTCTTGTTCAGGTTTCGAATTTCAATCATGGTGCGCCCGCCTTTTATCCGCTGTGATTTCGCTTGTTATTCGGCAGTCTTTCCGGCCGCTTCCTTCAGGGCGTCGAGAGACGCGAACTTCTGGGAATACAGGGTCAGCGGCGCGATCAGCGTGTCGCCGATGACCGTCAGGTCGTATCCGTTGTCTCCGGCATCCTTCGCGAGGTACGCCTTGTGCTGGAATGCGTTCAGGTCGATCTCCCCGGAATTCAGCGCTTCATTCGGAAGATTGTAGGCGTCAAACTCCACCAGTTCGATAAAGATGCCGGCGTTTTCCTCGTCCAGCACTTTCTGGACCGCCTTCCACTGGTCGTTGTTCGCGCCGCAGACGCCGACCTTCACCACGGTCTTTCCTTCCTTCTCAGACGTATAGGCGACAATTTCCTTCGCCTGCTCCTCCGTCAGGGCAATATTGCTGTCATAATCAAACGCCGGGAAGAAGGCTTCGCTGTAGTTGACCAGCAGGAATTCTGCCACCTGCTGCGTCTGATACGCCGCGACGACCTTCGCGTAGGTCTCGTTGTCCTTGTCCGCCGTGCGGGCCACAATGATGTTCACATAGGGGTTGTCGCCGTTCTCGCTCTGCTTCTCGATGATCAGGCCGTCCCGGGAGGGAAGCAGGCCGTTGGGAATCGCGTAGGTTCCGTTGATCGTGGAGGCGCCGAAGTCGCCGAGGGTGGAAGGCAGCGTGTTCGCCTGCACCGGAACCACTTCGATGTCATACAGATAGCCGGTGATATCGGCGATCTCGGGGGTATAGCCGGCCTCCGGCCGTACCGTCAGCAGGCCGGCCGTCTCCAGGAGCTTGATGCCGCGGGAAAGATTGGTGCCGTCGTCCGGAACGCCGATCTGCAGCGTTTCCGCCGCGGCGGCGGAAGATGCCAGCAGCAGAACCAGGGAAACCGCCAGGGAAAGGAACCGTTTGATATTCTTCTTCATTTTCTTCTTCCTCCGTTTTCTTTTTCTGCATTCTCCGTCTTCAGGGAACGGTTATTTCATTTCAGATCGTCCGGAATCCACCAGAGGCCCTTCCAGAATCCGTCCGGGGCGTTCTCCTTCTCCAGGTACGCCTTGAATTCGTCGGAATGGTAGGCCGCGACGATCGCCTGCGCCCAGTCCGTGTTGACGTTCTCCGCCTTCACGACCACCTGCAGGATCAGATGATCAAGGATATCCTCCTGCGCCAGCGCCGGATAGCTTTCGTTCACGTGGGCGTTGTAGACGATGGAGCCGGTAATCACCACGTAGTCGTAATCCTGGATCGCCGCCGGAATGGTCAGGCTCTTCTGCTCGATCAGCTCCAGGTGATAGGGATTCTCCACCACGTCGTCGACGGTCACCTTGGAGATTTCCACGTTCTCATCCAGCTTGATCCAGCCGATCTTCTGGAGGATCGCCAGGCAGCGGGCAGTGTTGGAGGCGTCGTTGGGGATGGCGACCGTGAACCCGTCCGCCACTTCGTCCAGCGTCTCGTGGTTTGCGGAATAGATGGCCGCCGGAACCGTCGGAATGACGCTGATGGGCGTCAGGTCGCCGTTGTTGTTGGCGTTGAAGTTGTTCGCGTAGGCGGTGTGCTGCTCCACGTTCACGTCCACTTCCCCGTTCTGCAGGAACTGGTCCGCGACCAGCAGCTCGGAGGATTCCACCACCTCGAAGGTGTAGCCCCGGGCTTCCAGGATCGGGATAATCGCCAGTTCAAACAGCTCGGTGTAGGGTCCCTGGGATTTGGAATATTTAATCAGGGTTTTGTCCGTTTTGATCACTTCGTTTTCGGCAAAGGCCGCAGCAGTAAGCAGCAGGGACAGGGCCAGCAGGATCGCAAAAATCTTTTTCATGGGTTGTTACCTCTCTTTCATTTCTTCAGCATTTATTATTCTGTTTTACCGGTTTTTGGTTTTCATTCTTTTTCACATTCGGTCCCGGGACCGGCCTGTATGCCGACATCGCTCCGACCATCTGTTTTTTCTCATCGCAGGACTCATCTGTGCGCCCTCAGCTTTCTTGAAATCGCGCCGCCCAGCAGCTGGATCAGCTGCACGAAGGCCACCAGGATGATGACCGTCAGGATCATCAGCGGCGTATTCATTTTCTCGTATCCGTAGGTCAGGGCCAGGTCGCCGATACCGCCGCCGCCCACGTAGCCGGCCATGGCGGAAGCGCCCAGCAGGCCGATCGCGCCGGTCGTCAGCGCCAGCACCATGCTTCCCAGCGTCTCCGGCACCAGGAAGTACCGGATCACCTGCCGGGTATTCGCCCCCATCGCCTTCGCGGCTTCGATGATGCCCGGCGAGCACTCCAGCAGGCTGTTTTCGATCAGCCGGGCCAGGTACGGACTGATGTAAAGCACCAGCGGCACCAGCGCGGCCGTGGAGCCGATCGTCGTTCCCATGATCATCCGGGTGAAGGGCATGATCGTCACCAGCAGAATCACAAACGGCACCGACCGCACCACGTTCACGTAAACGTTCACCACGCTGTATACCATCCGCGCCGCCCGGCCCTGCACGACGCCGCCCTTGCGGGTCAGCACCAGGATCAGCGCCAGGATCAGGCCGATGAACGTGCCGATCAGCAGCGCCAATCCGACCATGTAGAGCGTCTGCTGACAGTTGAGCAGCAGCCTGCTCCATTTGATCCCGAACACCTTGCTGTTCAGAAAGTCTTCCATCCTTCCGCTCCTTTCCCGGCGGGAATCTCCGTAATCGTCCGGCTGTCCCAGTCGATGAAAAGCCGCTGCCGCAGCGCCCCCGAACCGTCGATATAGGCTTCCGCCGCTTCAATGTTCTCCGTTTCCCCGATCAGCTGGAGGATAAACACACTCATCATGCTCCCCTGCATCTGGGAAATGTTCGCGCCGATGATATTGACCTCCAGCCCTTCCCGCCGGCACAGGTTCGCGATCACAGGCTCGTTGACGGAATCCCCGATGAACTTCAGCTGTTCCAGGCGGTAATGCCGGTTCTCCGCGCGGATCGTATCGTAGAAGGTCTCCGGCACCTGGTCGTTGATCACCGTGCGCACGAAGCGCTTTGTCACTTCCTCCTTCGGCCGTCCGAACACGTCCAGCACGGCGCCTTCCTCCACGACCTGTCCGTGTTCCATCACGGCCACCCGGTCGCAGATCAGCTGGATCACCTGCATCTGGTGGGTAATCAGCAGGATCGTGATCCCCATTTCCTCGTTGACCCGCTTCAGCAGCTTCAGGATGGATTCCGTCGTCTGGGGATCCAGCGCGCTGGTCGCCTCGTCGCACAGCAGGATTTCCGGGCTGGTGGCCAGGGCCCGCGCGATGCCGACCCGCTGTTTCTGCCCGCCGGAGAGCTGGCTGACGTAGGCGTCCCGCTTGTCGGAGAGTTCCACAAACGCCAGCACCTCCGCCACCCGCTTTTCGATCTCCGCCCGGCTGCGGTGCTCAAGGATCAGCGGAATCGCCACGTTGTGCCAGACCGTCTTCCCCTCCAGCAGGTTGAACTGCTGGAAAACCATCCCGATCCGCCTGCGCAGGGCGTGCAGCGCGGTACCCTTCAGGCCGGAAAGCTCCTGCCCTTCCACCGTGACCGTTCCCTCGTCCGGCGTCTCCAGCCGGTTCACCAGGCGGATCAGGGTGGACTTTCCCGCTCCGGAGAAACCGACGATCCCGTAGATCTCGCCCCGGTTCACGCGGATGCTGACATCCCGGAGCGCCCGGACCTCCGTTTTCTTTTCCCGGAACGTCTTGGATACATGCGCGATATCAATCATTGCCGGTTCCTCCGCCTCTCTTCCTCTCCGGGATCCTGCGTCTTCCGCCCCCCGGGCGTAATAAAATACCCGGAAGCGTCTCACGCTCCCGGGCAGATCATGGCTTTCGCAGAATGTTACTGCAAATCGCAAAGGCGCAAACAACCGCGTGCGGACGCCCCAGCCATCTGAACTGCCCGGGAGATCAGCATTCGACACATCGTATTTCGCCTGGATTCCTTCTTCACGCTGAACATGGTCTGCGCCTCCTTTCCTCTTTTTCCGGCTTCCTTCCGGAAGCACAGGTGCATCTTATCAGCATTTACCTACTATGTCAATATGTTTTAATGTTTTTTGATTGTACTGCCATCTCCTTTTCGGGCTGCGTAGATCGAGATGTCAGCGCGATAAAGCCTGACAGAAACAAAATAAAAAGAGAGTTTGTAAAGGAGATAAAGATGATGAATACAGCAATGACGGAACTGAACCTCAATGAAATGGAAGCGGTAACCGGAGGAAGCACCCTCACGAAGGTCCTGCATATGGTCGGCGGAGTGACCGCGGCGGCGGTCGGATTTGTCACCGGACCGGTCGGCGCGCTGGTGGCCGGAACCGTCTATGCGGCAACTGAAATCGCGATTGACAAAATCAGCTGATCAAAAATGACTGCTGTAATCAAAACCACCGGCTAAGCCGGTGGTTTTGATTACAGCGCGTTCTTCGGGCAGTTTTTCACGCATTCCATGCAGAGAATGCATTCCGTTCCGTTCTTTCTTTTCCGGGAATTATCTGTCACATCCACGTCCATCGGGCAGACCTTTTTGCATTTGCCGCAGGAGATGCATTTTTCCCTGTCGCATTTGACCCGCATCAGGGAGAAATAACTCATCGGCTTCAGGAATACGGTAATCGGACAGATGTATTTGCAGAAAGCGCGGTTGTCCTTAAAAAGGAATGCCAGGGCGATTCCGACAGCGTAATACAGAATGTTTCCGATGAGAAAGGCCCAGAACATGATGCGTTCCATGTTTCCTGCGTGCGTCAGAAACAGCATCGCGACAAAAGCCAGGGAAACGGCGAAGGTGACGTACCGGATCCATCCGATCTTTCTGCGGGGTCCGGCCGGAACCTTGTACGGCAGGAAATCAAGAACCATGGCTGTCCAGCAGGCGTATCCGCACCAGCCTCTGCCGAAGAGCAGCGGGCCGAAGATCTTGGCGACGGCGTAGTGGATCGTTGCCGCTTCAAAGACGCCGGTAAACAGATAATACCAGAATCCCTCGATCTGCATGTTTTCATTGCAGATCAGTCCGAGGTAAATCAGCATATACAGCCCTACAAGCAGCTGAACAACCCGCCGGGCAAATCTGTTCTTCCGGATATACAGGAACATCCCCAGTGAGATTGAAATACCGATATAGCTGAAATTGAACAGATAAAACAGATTGTCCTTTGTCAGCCACAGCACGACGGCAATCGTCTCAAACACCGTCAGCATGAGAACCGGCAGCACGTATTTTTTCATCGCAGCACCTTCTTCAGTTCCGCGTTCAGCGCCGGATTGTGACCGCGTTGTGGATATTGCGGATCTCCGTGACGGAGGCGCCTTCGGCCTCCTCCCCGTCCAGGGTCCATTTCAGGTGCGGAGCGCCTTCAAAAACAAAACGGGACGCCCGGAGGAAACGGAGGGACGGATCGTCGTAGTGGCGGGTCCGCAGGGCGTTCAGAATCTGGTTGAGCGCCAGCAGATCCGGCGGGAAAGGAATCAGCAGGGCCTCAAAGAGGCCGTCGTTCAGATGGACCTCGTTGTCCGCCAGCTTCAGGACGCCCCCGAGAGAGGTGGAATTGCAGATGGCAGCAAAGAGGTAATCGTCTTCATACTGCTGCCCGTCGGCAGCGATTTTGATATGGATGGGACGGATATCCGCCAGAGAGCGGATCCCCTCCAGGATATAGGCGGCGTGGCCGATCACGTTTTTGACGTTCTGGGGCGTGGACCAGGAAACGCTGGTGAAGGCGCCGAAGGAAGCGGTATAGCTGAAGTACCGTTCCTTTCCGAAGCAGCCGATATCCAGCGTGCAGGGTTCTCCCTCAAGAATGGCCTGCACAGCCTTCATGGGCTGTCTCGGAATGCCGAGCCCCGCCGCGAAATCGTTGGTGCTGCCGCAGGGGATATAGCCGATGGGGGTATGATGGCCTCCCTGCAGCAGTCCGGTGATCACCTCGTTCAGGGTGCCGTCCCCGCCGGAGACGGCCACCAGGTCCGCCTCCCCGGCGAATTCCCGGGTATACTCCACAGCGTCTCCCCGCTTCTCCGTGCAGCAGACGGTGCAGAGATAGCCGGCCCGGCTGAAGGCGGAAATGAAATCCGGAAGCAGGCGCCGGCCCTGACGGGTTCCGGCGTTCGGGTTGATGACCAGGTGGAGTTTTTTCATCCGGGCAGGCTCCTTCCTCCGGAACGGTTCCGGGTTTTTTCAGTCCCGTCTCAGTTCGGGGTTTTCACGGTAGCAGTTTTCCTTGTCCTCGTACATCATCGCGTCCGCTTCGGACAGGGCCTTGCGCGGATCCATTCCGGCCCGGAGGACGCAGTATCCGGCGGCAAAGCTGACGTTGTCAAACATCCCGGACTTCTTCTTGATTTCGGTGATTTTCGCCTGCAGCTCCGTCTCGTCCGCCCCCGGCACGAGGATGAAGAACTCGTCCCCGCCGGCCCGGTAGATTTCCCCGCCGGCAAAGGTGTTCTGCAGAATGTTCGCGGCGTTTTTCAGCAGCAGGTCGCCCGCCTCGTGGCCCTGGTGATCGTTGATATACTTGAGTCCGTTCATATCCGCGAAGACGACGCCCAGCTGCGCGGGCGTTTCACCGTACACTTCCGTGATCGCGCCGATCCGGGCGTTCATGGCGTTCCGGTTCATCACGCCGGTCAGGAGATCCATCCGGCTCATCTCCTGCAGCTGCTCGATGAGCTGGTTGTTCGCGATCTCCGAGGCGATGAAGTAGGTGGTCAGCTCCAGGGTGTCCTTGATGTGGGCCGCGTCGTCCTCACTGAAGTTCGAGGCGTAAATGTATCCCAGCAGCTGCCCGCGGGAGATCAGGGGATACAGCACCAGCCGGTCCACCCGGGCGGCCTTCAGCGATCTGTACCAGGCCGGATTCCGCTCCCGGATAAAGTCCATATCCTGCGCGTCCCGGACCACGATGCAGAAGCTGCCGCTCATGGTATCCATCCAGGATTCCGCCAGGGAGTAGAAATCGTCGTCCAGGTAATCCTCCATCCGGGAGAGGCTGGATCCAGGCGCCTTGGCCTGGGCCAGCACGGTGCATTTCCGCTGGCCGGAGTCCATCAGGAGCACGCAGCAGTACTCCGCGCCGCAGATCGTGAGGATGTTTTCGATCACTTCCTGCATGATTTCGCGGAAAGGTTTGTCCTCCCGCAGCTTGATGCAGGTGCCGATCACCTCCATCGCGGTTTCCTGGGAGATATTCAGGGACATCAGGTTGTTGTCATTTTTCGGAAGAAGCACCTGGGAATAGGTGCAGTAGCCGATGTTTTCCTCTTTGCTTTCCATCGGCATAAAATACGCCATAATGTCGAAGTCATAGCGGGGCGCGTGCACGCAGTTGTGGACGGGCTGCTTCAGGATCGCCGCGCGGAAACAGACCTCCTCGAAGTTCAGGTCCTTCGGGATGTAGCGCGTGTACTCGCTGCCCGGAACGAACTCCACCTTCTCCGTGCTGTCCAGGCCGACCGCCCCGGACGCGAGGGCGATGGAATCGATATATTTCTGATTGCCGGTGACGATGCGGACCGTTCCGCATTTTCCGTCCGGCTTCTTTTCCACAGAAAGCACGCAGGTCATCGGATCAAAATGATCGGCGATCCTTCTCCAGTCCATGCCGTTTCCTCCCGTTGTTTCCTGTATGGTATCTTTTCTGTGTTCTGAATATTTTACCATAAACAGAACCGGGATTCAAACGTGGAACGCAGGGACGGTTTTTTTCGAAAGATTTATCGAAAGAACGCCGCAATGGACTGTATTCAATCATCTGTAAAGCCTGCCGGGCGTTTTACCGGATCCGGGACAATTATCCTGAAGTACTGAGGATTATACAGACCAGACAGGAATATATGAAAGTCCTGGCGGACCTGGCCGGAAAGATCAATAACCGGGAGTAGACCGAATCGGATTCTTCCGGTATAATAAAAAGTGGAAACTGTCTGCTTTATACCCGCCATGAAAGAAGGGCCCCTCCGGGCGTTTCACGGCAACCGGTTTACGGAAGCGCCGCTGAAATCCGGAACAGGCCGGTTTTGATTTCATTCCGGAAGGCGGGCCATCGCAGCAAGGAGGTAGGATGATGAAAAAACGGATGGCAATCTGGATGGCAATTCTGCTTGCTTTGGCGTGCGCCGCAGGCCTCGCCTTCGCGGATCCGGCCGAAGAGCCGTGGTCCCTGTGGAACCCGGACGCCCCGGCGCTGAATTCCCTGACCGAATACCTTTCGGCGGTCACGGACGAGGCTTCGCCCGATTTCATTCCCGTAAAGGACCGCATTGCCGTGTTCGACCTGGACGGGACGCTGATGTGCGAAACCGATCCCTTCTGCTTTGAGTATATGGTGTTCGCGGATTACGCGCTGAGCCGGGCGGACCAGATGCCCGAGGACGTGCTCGCTGTGGCCCGGGAAATCCTGGACGCCGCGGGCGGCCCGAAGCCCAGCGACATGAGTGTCCGCCAGGCCACGGCGGCGGCCGTGGCTTACAAGGGCATGACCATGGAGGAGCTTGCCGCGGTTGTGGAAAAATTCAAGGCCAGCGAAGCCTGGGGCTTTAACGGCATGACCCGGGGCGAATCCTGGTACAGGCCGATGCTCCAGCTGGTGGATCAGCTTCAGGCGAAAGACTTTACCGTCTATGTCGTCACGGCCACCGAACGCAACATCGTGCGCCAGATCATCGCCGGCGTGCTGGACATTCCGCCGTCCCAGGTTATCGGCACGGAGTACGGCTATACCGCCACGAACCAGGGCAACGCGCCGGACTACGATTATACCTTCCAGAGCGACGACCGGGTCGTGTTCGACGGCAGGTACTACGGTGAAAACGCCAAGACCAGCAAGGTGGACGCGATCGTCCGCGAAATCGGCCGGCAGCCGGTGCTCGCCTTCGGGAATTCCGGCGGCGACGTGGCGATGGCGGTCTATACGATTTCCCGTAATCCCTACCGGAGCGCGGCCTACATGGTCGTCGCGGACGACGACGTACGCGAGTGGGGCGACCCCGCGGACGCCGCGGAGAAAAAGGCATCCTACGAGGCCAGGGGCATCGGAACCATTTCCATGCGGAATGACTTCCTGGAAATCTACGGCGACGGCGTAACGAAGAACCCGCTGGCCGCCTACAAGCTGGAGCAGGTGACCGTGCTGAGCCGTCACAACCTGCGCGCGCCGCTGTCCAGCAACGGTTCCGTACCGTCCGACCTGACCCCCCATTCCTGGATCAAATGGTCGGCAGGCTCCAGCGAACTGACCCTGAAGGGCGGTATCCAGGAGACCAGCATAGGCCAGTATTTCCGGAAGTGGCTGGCCAAAGAAGGTTTGCTGGAAGAAAACGCCATCCCCAGGGAGGGCGAAGTGCGCTTCAATGCCCGCGACAAACAGCGCTGCCGCGCCACAGCCAAATACTTCATCGCTGGCATGCTTCCCACGGCGGACATCACGGTGGAGCATCCCGGCGACAGCGCCGGAACGAAGGACTTCATGCAGCCGATCCTGCACTTCTTCAGCGATCAGTACCGGGAGGACACAGTTGCCCAGGTCGCAGCCATGGGCGGCAGCGCGGGGTTTGAAGGCATTGCGGAACAGAACCGGGATGTCATCAAACTGATCATGGATACCGTCGATATGGAGGACAGTACGATCTACCAGAGCGGCAAGTACGGAAACCTGCTTTCCGACGGCTACGGCTACACGATGGAAGCGAACAAGGAACCCGACATCACGGGCAGCATCAAGGCGGCCTACCAGGTGGCGGACGCCCTGATCCTGCAGTACTACGAATCCCCAAACGCCACCGAAGCGGCTTTCGGCCATGACCTGACAAGCGAGGACTGGGCAACGCTGGGCAAATTCATGACGACCTGCCTGGAGATGAAGCACGGCGCCCCGCTGGCAGCCATCAACATCTCGAATCCCCTGGTCCGGGAGTTTAAGGAAGAACTGGAGAACCATGACAGGAAGTTCTCCTTCTTCTGCGCCCATGACTGCACTGTGCTCGGGATGCTCACCGCCCTGGGCGTGGAAGACTACACGCTGCCGGGCAGCATCGAAACCAAGACGCCCATCGGCGTAAAGGTGCTCTTCGAGCGTTGGCGCGACAGCGCGGGCCAGGCGTGGTACCGCGTGAACCTGGTCTACCGCAGCACCGAACAGATCCGGAGCGGCGAAATGCTGACGCTGGAAAATCCCCCCATGCGGTATGACATTCGCTTTGAGGGCGTCGAAACGAACGCGGACGGGCTGATTTCCGAATCCGACCTGCTGACGCTCTTCGACCGCACGCTCAACACGTACGACGAACTGCAGGAAAAGTATACCGAAGCAGTGCCGGACGCGGCATAACCTCGGGCCTGACCGATTAAAATGACCGGACGGGAAATGTTCCCGTCCGGTTTTGAATGCCGTCCTTCCCTGAGAAGCGGAACGGAGGGGCGTTTATTGTTTGCCTGCCGGCGCTTCATAGATCACGGCTTCCAGGGGGGCGAGGGTTCCCTTCTCCGTTTCCTTTGCAGAGGAGAGGAGAAGCTCCGCGCCTTCGAGGCAGGCGGAGTCGTAGGCGGCCGGTTCCGTGGTCAGATTGATCAGGATGACGGCCTTCGCCGTTTCGTTTTTCCGTTCATAGGCGAAGATCTGCTCATGCTCCGGGAACAGTTCCCGGTAATCCCCATCCAGGAGTTCTTCGTGTTCGCTCCGGAGTTTTGCCAGGGTGATATACCAGTTCAGGACGGAATCCGGATCCGCCTTTTCGGAGGCGGCGTTGAAGGTTTTGTAATCTTCGTTCACCGGGATCCAGGGGGTTCCGGTCGTGAAGCCGGCGTTCTCCCCGTCCGTCCACTGCAGGGGCGTCCGGGCGTTGTCCCGGGAGAACCGGTGCACCGCCGCCATTGCTTCCTCCTGTGTATAGCCTTCCCCGAGGGCGAACCAGTAATGGTTGAAGGTGGATACGTCCTTGTATTCGTCGATGGATTCCCAGGCCACATTCACCAGGCCCAGTTCCTCTCCCTGCATGATGAAGGGCGTTCCGCGCATCGTCAGCAGCAGCGTGCCCAGCGCCTTGCCGCCGGCGACCCGGTCGGCGCCTTCCGGCAGGAAGTGGTTGATGGACCGGGGCTGGTCGTGGTTCTCCAGGAAGACCGGCACCCAGCCCTTGGTGCTGCGGGTCATTTCCTGGCTGGCGGAGAACATCTTCTTCAGCTCAGGAATTTTCCATTCCCTGGTTTTGCACCAGTTCATCTCGTCCGGAAGGTCGATCAGGACATGGGAGATTTCAAAGATCATATCCATCACACCGTCCCCGCCGACCCATTCCGGCAGCTCCTCCGGGGCGACGCCGTTGGCCTCGCCGACCATGAAGATATCCGTTCCGGGCATTACGCCGTTCTGGAACTCCCGGAGGAAGTCCAGGATACCGGGAGTGTCGGCGGTCAGGGCGTGAATGCCGGACAGCCGGTCGTCCGCGTCCGGTCTTCCGTTCTCAAACACCGCCGGCTTTTTGATATAGGTGATGGCGTCCAGCCGGAAACCGCCCACGCCTTTATTCACCCAGAAATTCGCCACGTCGATCAGGGCCTTCCGCACCTCCGGGTTTTCCCAGTTCAGGTCCGGCTGCTGCTTCAGGAAGGTATGGAGATAGTACTGTCCCCGGATGCGATCGTATTCCCAGGCCGATCCGCCGAAGATGCTGCGCCAGTTGGTCGGGGCGCCGCCGTCCTCCGCCGGATCCCGCCAGATATACCAGTCGCTCTTTTCGTTGTTCCGGCCGGCCCTGGATTCCACGAACCAGGGGTTCGCGTCGGAGGTATGGTTGAACACCAGGTCCATCACGATGCGGATGCCCCGTTTCCCGGCTTCGCTGATCAGCTCGTCCATATCCTCCATGGTGCCGTAGATCGGGTCAATCTCATAGAAATTGGCGATATCGTACCCGTTGTCCTCCTGGGGAGAGGCGTAGCAGGGGGTCAGCCAGAGAGCGCCCGCGCCCAGCTCCTTCAGGTAATCCAGTTCCTGCGTGATGCCCTTCAGGTCTCCGATGCCGTCTCCGTTGGTATCCCGGAAGCTCCGGACATAGATCTCGTAAGCAATGGTGTTTTTCCACCACTGTTCGTTTTCCGCCTTCGCGGCGCCGGTGCCGGAAACAGCCGGCAGCAGGCAGAGCGCGGTCAGCACGGCCAGGATACGGTAAATGCGCTTCTTCATGGATGGGTTTCCTCCGGAATAATATATTTCTGAATGATTGATTGCAGAATGATTGTTTCAGGGCCGGACGGACAAATCAGCCCCGTCCCGCCTTCATGGCCGTCTTGTTGGCGTACATTTCCGCGTCCGCCGCCTTCAGCACGTCCGCGAAATGGTTATGCATCTTCCGGTCGTATACCTGGCAGCCCAGGGCGGCGGACATGCCCCGCCAGGGTTTCTTCTGCTCCTTCTTCGTCAGGGTCTCCCGGAAGGCGGCGATCAGCGGATCCTTGTGCTCCAGGTCATGTCCCTCCAGGACGACGACAAACTCGTCCCCGCCGGTGCGGAAGACCGGAGAGCGCTTGAAGGTGGTGCAGATCACGTCGCACAGATCCAGAATCGCCTCGTCCCCCTTCTCGTGGCCATAGGTGTCGTTGATCTTTTTCAGGTTGTTCATATCGATCATGGCAACGGCAAAGACCGCGGTGCCTTCCCGGATCGCCAGGTCCAGCCGCTCCTCCTCGGAAAAGAGGGCCCGCTTGTTCTTCACGTGGGTGAGGGCGTCGATATTGGCGGCCCGGCGCATCTCCGCCTCTTTCTCCCTGGATTCAATCAGCTCGTTGGCGGTTTTGATCAGGGTGGCCACATGGTCGTTGATATCGTTCTCCATCTGCACCATGGAGGTGGCCAGGTCGCCGATCTCGTCCCGCGCCCGGATGTTCAGCTCGCCGAAGGCGTGGTGCTCGTTAGTTTCGTTTTCCCGGCAGTACTCGACGGAGGCCGCGGAAAGAATCTTCACCGGACGGACGACAAAATGATTCACCGCCAGCACGCCCAGGAAGCCGGTCAGCAGCGCCAGGCCCACCAGCACCCCGGCGATGATCAGCAGATAATGGTTCTTGATGTTCGTGATCTCGGTCATGCTGGAATCCGCGCAGAAATAGGCGATAATGTTCCCCTCCGCGTCCAGCACCGGCTTGCCGATGGCCAGGGTCCAGCCGTATTCCTCCGTTTCAACGATGTCCACGGGGACACCGTCCATGGGGTGCTCAATGATGTTGTAGTCCTTTTCCGTAAAGGGATCGTAGGATCCGGGCATGCACATCTCGTCGTCATAGGAGGCGTCCACGGCGTAAACCGTCCGGGCGTGCTCCGTATCCATCATCACCAGATAGACATAGGCGAACTTTCCCTCGTCCTGGATCGTCCGCATCCATTCCTGCAGGGAGATGAACTCCGGCATCTCCAGGATATGGCTGTACCGCCCGACATAGGCCTCGTGTTCAGGGCTTCCCCAGTCCTCGTTGCTGACCTTGTCCTTTTCGTCCGTGGCGGTGTAAACCTTCATGACCGCGTCCCGCACGGCGGCGGCCGCCTCCCTGTCGATCAGGGCCGACATCGCCTTCGTCATGGATTCCGCCTTGTCGATAAACTGCTGGCGGATGATATTCGTCAGCGCGATATTGGTGCCCACGATGGACGCCACGCACAGCACGGCGGTAAGAATAAAAATCATGACAAAGGTTTTCGTCTTCAGCGATACTTTCATAGCACCGTTCTTTCCGGTTCGTCAAAAACCATGCAGTACGCCCCGTACGGGCATGTTTTCTTTTATTTCACGGAGAAAGTATATCATATCCGCGGAAAAATGGGAATTCCATTTTGCGCGGAAGCGGAAAAATGTTTATGCTGCTGTGCAACGATACGGAAAGGGACGGCTTCGCCGGAATCTTCGGGGATTTCGTTTTCTTTTTTACGCTTCCTCCTGTCGGCGGCGGTAGTCCTCCAGCGCGGAATGAATGGCTTCCTCCGCCAGCACGGAGCAGTGGATCTTGTGAGCCGGAAGGCCGTCCAGCGCTTCCGTCACCGCCTTGTTAGTCAGCTTCGCCACCTCGGACAGGGGCTTTCCCTTGATCATTTCCGTGGCCATGGAGCTGGAGGCGATGGCGCTGCCGCAGCCGAAGGTTTCGAACTTCACGTCTTTGACAATATCGTCCTCAATCTTCAGGTACATCTTCATGATGTCCCCGCACTTCGCGTTGCCCACCTCGCCGACGGCATTGGCGTCCTCGATGACGCCCACGTTCCGGGGATGCAGGAAATGATCCATAACTTTTTCACTGTACAGTGCCATATTGCTTATCCTCCTTACAGCAGATGCGGCGTTTTTCCGCTTTCCAGGTCCCGCCAGACCGGCGAGAACCCGCGCAGATAACTGACGACTTCCTTCACGGCCCCGATGATATATTCCACGTCCTCCGCGGTGTTCTCCCGGCCCAGGGTCAGGCGCAGGGAGCCGTGGGCCACGTCGTGCACCCGGCCGATGGCCAGCAGCACATGGCTCGGATCCAGGGATCCGGAGGTGCAGGCGCTGCCGGAGGAAGCGCTGATGCCCTTCTCGTCCAGCAGGAGCAGCAGGGATTCGCCTTCAATGCCCTCGAAGCAGAAATTCACGTTCCCGGGCAGGCGCTTTTCCGCGTCCCCGTTCAGGGCGGAATGCGGAATCTCCCGAAGGCCGGCAATCAGCCGGTCCCGCAGCGCCGTGAGGCGGGGATTCTCCGTCTCCCGCTCCGCCACGGTCTCCTTCAGAGCCGCTGCCAGGCCCACGATGCCGGGCAGGTTCTCCGTTCCGGCCCGCTTCCCTTTCTCCTGGGCGCCGCCGTTGATCAGGGGCAGCAGGGGAACCCCCTTCCGGGCGTAGAGGAAGCCGACGCCCTTCGGCCCGTGGAACTTATGGCCCGAGGCCGACAGATAGTCGATGTTCTCCGCCTGCACGTCGATGGCCAGGGGTCCTGTGGCCTGCACCGCGTCCGTATGAAACAGCACGCCGCGCGCCCGGCAGATCGCGCCGATTTCCCGGACGGGCTGCACCGTTCCGATCTCGTTGTTGGCGTACATCACGGTGACCAGGCAGGTCTCCGGCCGGATGGCGGCCTCCACTTCCTCCGGCCGCACCACGCCGTTTTCATGCACGTCCAGCAGGGTCACCTCGAACCCTTCCGTCTTCAGCTGCTCCAGAGTGTGCAGCACCGCGTGGTGCTCAAAAGCGGTGGAAATGATGTGGTTCTTTCCCTTCTTCTTTCCCGCCAGGGCCGCGGAGCGGATGGCCTGGTTGTCCGCCTCGCTGCCGCCGGAGGTGAAATAAATCTCCCGGGGCTGCGCGTTCAGCGCCGCGGCCACCTCCGCGCGCGCCTCCTCCAGCACTTCCTTCGCCCGCTGCCCGATCCGGTACAGGCTCGAAGGATTGCCGTATTCCTCCCGCATGCAGCGGGTCATTGCTTCGATCGCCGCCCCGCTCATCGCGGTGGTCGCGGCGTGATCCGCGTAAATCCTCATTCCTGTTCTGCTCCTCAAAAAAAGTTGATCCGGAGCCGCTCTTCCGGCCCCGGATCATTTTATGTCCTTTTACCTACTATGTCAATAGGTTGATGCGAATCTTCCGTTATTCCTTCCCGGCGCGGATCTCCACCGGGCGGAGAATCTCCGGGCGGATCACTTTCATCTGCCCCGGGTATTTCGCGTCCGCGTAGTCGGCGAAAGCGTCCGGATCGCCGAGGTTGCCTTCGAACATGTCCCAGTGGCCCGGAAGCACCGTTCCGGCGCGCAGCTCCCCGGCCAAGTCCGCCGCCTCCTGGAAGGTCATATTGCCGATCAGATTGCTCCGGTAGCGCTTCCCGTCCCGCCCGTTGATGGGCAGCAGGGCGGCGTCGGTTTTTCCGAAGGCTTGCAGCTTCGGCAGCATGCCCTCGTAGCGCAGGGTATCCCCCGCGTGGTACACCCGGACCCCGTTCCCCTCCAGAATATACTGCAGGCAGGGATACAGCCCGGTTTCCGGATCCCGGTCCAGGAATTCATGGGAAGCGGCGACGGCGCGGACGGTGACCTCCCCGATCCGGCAGCTTTCCCCGTCGTTCAGGCCGGCGCAGCTGCTTTCCGCGACGCCGTCCGCCAGCACCTCCCGCCGGTGCGCCGCGGGAAAGACGAACTTCGCCTCCGGGCAGCGGGCGGCCCAGATTTTCCAGGCTTCGTGATCGATATGGTCCAGGTGGTTATGGGTGCCGAGAAACGCGTCCACGCCTTCCATCTCCGCGGCCGGAACCGGCGGAGCCGTCCGCCGTCCCGGATCGGGGGACGCGAAATAATCGACGCACAGCACGGTGCCGCCCATCTTCACCAGCAGCCCCATCTGCCCCAGCCACCACAGCACCGCCGATCCGCGGGGAACCTCCCGCTCCCGGACCGAACGCAGAAAATTATTCATGTTTTCCTCCCGCGGCGCCGACCGTCGTGTCGCAGCCCCTGTAGTGGATGCACAGCATGGTCAGGTCGTCAAACTGCGGCGCGTCGGCCACGAAATCCTCCACCGCGTCCCGCACGACGTTCAGGGTCTTTTCAGGCGTATCCGAGGGCGTTCCGTTCAGGGCGTCCAGCATCCGGTCCGTTCCGAAAAGCTCGTTCTGCGCGTTGGTGGCTTCCGCCACGCCGTCCGTATACAGGAACAGCACGGAGCCTTTTTCCAGCCAGATCTCGTATTCCCGGTAGCGGGTCGTTTCCATGGCGCCGATAACCAGGCCGTGGCGGTCCTTGAAGAGTTCGTATTTTCCGTCCGGCATCTTCACCACGGGGAATTCATGGCCCGCGTTGGCCGCCGTCAGCTTGCCGGTGCTGATTTCCAGAATGCCCAGCCACACCGTGACGAACATTTCCTCCCGGTTGGTCTGGCAGATCTGGCGGTTGGCCGCCTCCAGCGCCGCCCGCGGATCCCGGGCCACCAGCGTATAATTCTGGATCAGGATTTTCGACGCCATCATGAACAGCGCGGCCGGAACGCCTTTTCCGGATACGTCCGCCATGACGATGCCCAGGTGGTCCTCATCGAGCAGGAAATAATCGTAGAAGTCGCCGCCGACCTCCTTGGCCGGGGTCATCGAGGCGTAGATATCGAACTCCGCCCGCTCCGGGAAGGCCGGGAAAATGTTCGGCAGCATGTCCGCCTGGATCCGGGTGGCCATGGAAAGCTCCGTCTCCATGCGGGAGGATTCCATCTTCTGGGCTTCGTATTTGTTCACCATATCCCCGGTGACCACCGCGAACATGTTGACCGCCGCCAGGACCGTGGCGAGAATCACGAACTGCACCCCTGCGAAAACCGCCTGGAGCAGCATGGCCGCGATGGGTGCCAGCAGGTAAATCCAGTAGGCAACGGCCACCCGCTTCGCGAACTGTTTTTTGTTGCGGATCATCAGGACGGCGCCCTGGATCATCATCAGGAAGGGAATCAGGTTCGAGATCAGGTACAGTTTGCCCCGGTGATAGACATTGCTTTCATCGAAGTAATAATACATGCCGTTGAACTGGGAAACCACCAGCAGCACGATATGAATCCCCAGCAGCCCCAGCAGCATCCGCACGTGCTTCCGGGCCCGGCTGTCGGACACCGCGGTGAAAAGGATCATCGTGGTAAGCATGAAGGTCATGAACCCGGAGGCCAGGAACTCGATGAAGGTCACCGTCCGGATGGCGATCCGCACGACGCTCCCCGGATTCCCCTCCAGCAGCTGGCGGGCCAGGTGCATGGTGATATAGAGAAGAATCATCCACATGAAAACGATGAAATATTTTTTCACGTCCTCCCGGATGGGCGCCCGCCTCGTCTGGATGAGGCTCAGGCCGATAATGCCGATCCCGGCCGCGATCATAAAGAAATTGATTACATTGGGTATGGACATTGTGAAAGAACTCATTTTTTGCCGTTCCTCCAAGGTTCATTTTGCAGTTGTTGCCGACTTGCTGACTCATTTTATCATTGAATGCCCGGAAAGGGAAGATTTTTCTTGATGGATTCCCGTCGGTTCTGCTAAAATGACGCAAAGCACACAGAGAAACAGATAAAAACGGAGGCGCATATCCGTCATGAAAGCGCGGTCTTCCTCTTATCATATGATTATCCGGCTCATGTTCCGCCTGCTGCCGATCCAGATTCTCCTGTGCGTGATCGGCGCGGTCAACACCGTGCTGACGATCACCATCTGACCTTTCCGGAACAGAAAAGCGAACCGGGATCCGCCGCGTGAAAGGCGGATCCCGGTTTTCTGTATGAATATGCGCTGAGGATTACTTCGCGAGCTCCGCCGCGACGGCGTCCCGGACGTCCTTCATGTCCGCAGTGGGCTCGAAACGGGCGATGACCTTTCCTTCCCGGTTGACCAGGAACTTTGTGAAGTTCCAGCCGATATAGGTCTTGTCGCCGAACTTCCTGTTGTTCATTGCGGCGAACTTGTTCAGCGCGGCGTTCTTGAGGCCCTTGCCGAAACCGTTGAAGGGCTTTTCCGTGGCCAGATAGGCGAACAGCGGATCGGCGGTTTCGCCGTTCACGTCGATCTTCGCAAACTGCGGGAATTCCGTGCCGAACTTCAGCGTGCAGAATTCGTGGATTTCGTCTTCGGATCCGGGCGCCTGTCCGGCGAACTGGTTGCAGGGGAAGTCCAGAATCTCCAGGCCCTGGTCCCGCAGTTCCTTGTACATCTCTTCCAGGGGCTCATAGTGGGGGGTGAAGCCGCAGCCCGTCGCGGTATTGACGATCAGCAGCACCTTGCCGGCGTACTCGCTCAGCTTTACTTCGTTGCCCTTCCGGTCCTTCACGGTGAAATCGTACACATTTGCCATTTTTCGTTTCCTCCTCTTATTTTTCTGTTTTTTCTTCTTTTGCTGTTTGTTCCATGTGATGCAGTGCTTTGTAGGCCAGCGTGTAGAGCGTGGCGAATTCCTCCGCCGTCAGCCCCATGCACGCCGCGACGGCCGGCGGAATGGACACCGCCTTGTCCCGGAGCTTCCTCCCGCTCTCCGTCAGCGTCAGCTCCAGCAGCCGCTCGTCCGCTCCGGAACGCTCCCGCTGCAGATAGCCCGCCTGGCTGAGACGTTTGAGCACCGGGGTCAGGGTGCCGTAATCCAGGTGCAGGCATTCCGCCAGTTCCCGGGAGGAGACCTTCTCCCTTTCCCACAGGACCATCATGACGATGTACTGCGTGTAGGTCAGCCCGCATTCCTTCAGAAACGGCCCGTACTGCCGGACCAGCTCCTTCGTGCAGGCGTACAGGGGGAAACAGACCTGGTTCCGCAGTTTCAGTACCTCGTAGGGATCCCCGCCAAACGGATGCTCGCTCATGGACGCCGCCTCTTCTAATCGCTTTTGCACAATTTGCTTGTGCACAATTATTATAGGTGCCTCGTTCCGGATTGTCAACCCCTGTTTTCAGTTTTTTTTATTTTTTTGTGAACGGCGGATTCCCGCCGGTCATTGAACAAAAAACCGGCCTCGTATATAATGAATCCGGTGAATCAATCCTGACAGACGGATCTCTGAACGGAGGAATTTCTGTGGAGAGGAAAAAAGTCTTTCTGATCACACAGTCCCTGCTGTGCGCGCTCATCGCCGGCCTGCTGGCCGGCATCGCGCTGTATCTTTATTTTGAAGGCGCGGCGAAGCAGGCGGCCGGGGATCTTTTCTATTACAGCTTCACCAGGGAGAAGGCGACCGGCGCGCTGCTGGTGGTGCTGCCGGTGTTCGCGGTTTCCCTCGGGCTGACGGTTGCCGGCCTGATCCTGGGCGTCCGGGACGAAAACGCGGACAAGCCGGTCCGGGATCCGGACGGGATGCGGGACGCCGGATCCCTGCGGGACCGGGCGGTTCATCAGAAAGCGGAACGCAAAACGGTTTATCTCCGCGCGGCGGTTCTGGTGCTGGCGGCGGCACTGATCCTCGCGGGAATCCTCAACGGCGGCATGGAAGACGTCCTGGCGAAGGGCGCCGCCATCTGCACGGAGTGTATCGGCCTTGGATAAGATGCGCTTCCGGCCGGGCACCCGCCGCCTCGTACAGCTCTACGCCGCCCTGCTGTACAACGCGAATCTCAAAGGCTATATCGATGGGCATATCTATTCCGGCAATCTGAAATCCGTCTGCGTCCCCGGGTTCAACTGCTATTCCTGCCCCGGCGCCGTCGCCAGCTGCCCCCTGGGTTCCCTGCAGAACGCGCTGAACGCCGCCGGGCATACCGCGCCGTGGTACGCCCTGGGCATCCTGGCCCTCTTCGGCGTGATCCTCGGCCGCACGGTCTGCGGCTGGCTCTGCCCCCTGGGGCTGATCCAGGAGCTGCTGCACAAAATCCCCACGCCGAAAATCCGGAAGAGCCGGATCACCCGGATGCTTTCGTACCTGAAATATGTGTTCCTGGCTGTTTTCGTCATCGCGATCCCGATCTGGTTCGGCGTCGGAAAGAACGAAATCCTGCCGGCTTTCTGCAAATACGTCTGCCCGGCCGGCACCCTGGAGGGCGCGGTGAGCTACCTGCAGCATCCCGCCAACAGCACCTCCTTCTATCAGCTGGGCGCCGTCTTCACCAACAAATGGGTGATCCTGTGCGTCGTCGGTCTGGCCTGCGTCTTCTGCTACCGGTCCTTCTGCCGGTTCATCTGCCCCCTGGGGGCCCTCTACGGCTTTTTCAGCCGTTTCGCCCTCACCGGCGTGAAAGTGAATCCGGACCGCTGCAACGGCTGCGGCCGGTGCGTCGTGGAGTGCCGGATGGACGTCCGGCACGTGGGGGACCATGAGTGCATCTCCTGCGGAAAATGTATCGGATCCTGCGCCCAGGGCGCCATCTCCCTGCAGTGCGGCAGCATTACCCTGAAGGGCCCGGAAACCGGAAAGAACGCGGATCCGGAACCGGTGATCCGGAAGCGGAGGCAGGCCGGGCGGATCGTCTGGGGCGTCGCCATCGCGGTGCTGGTCTTCGCCGTCGCCTGGTTCAACTTCATCGAGCCGGCCGTGAGCCGGGCGGACACGCCTGCCGCCGCCGTAACGGAAACCCGGAGGCCGGAGACCTCTTCCGTACCGGAAACCGCGGCGCCGGAGGATACCGCCGCGCCGGAAGCAACGGTCGCGCCGGAAGCAACGGCCGCGCCCTCCGCCGATACCGCCGCCCTGACCGTCGGGTCGGAGATCGGAAATCTGCTGCCGGACTTCTCCACGGACCTGCTCAGCGGCAAAACCTTCACCCTCTCGGATTACCGCGGGCAGGTGGTCATCATCAACTTCTGGGGAACCACCTGCGCCCCGTGCGTCGCGGAACTGCCGTATTATGAGCAGCTGAAGGTCGCCTATCCCGATGTGGAAATCCTGGCGATTCACAACAAGGCCGGCGCCAGAAAGGCGGAAGCCTTCCTGGAGGAGAAGGACTGGGACCACCTGGACTTCGCCCTGGACAGCAAGGAAAAAGGCCTGCTTCCGCTGCTGAACGCCGCGGACGCCATGCCCCAGACCATTGTCCTGAACCGGCAGGGCGTTGTGACCTACAACGCCCAGGCACCCCTGACCTATGAAAAGCTGGAAACCCTGTACAAAAAAGCGCTGGCCGACTGACCAGCGCTTTCCGCATTATTTCTCCGCAGCTTCCTTTTCTGCCTCACGGATCGACCTGATACATGCCGTCGGCGGCGACGATCCTTCCTTTGTACAGTTCAATCGAAAGCAGATGCTTTCCGCCCGGCGTTGCAAAGGAGTAAACCCGGGTGCCGCCGGTCACCATCTCGTCGCTCGCTTTGCGGATAACCCTTCCGTACATCGCCAGATGGCGGATGGCCTCAATCTCTTCAGCCGTCACTTCGGCCGGCAGACTGCCTTCCTCGCAGTCCGTGACATACGCGGTAATCACAGCCGTATCCAGCCCGTCCCGCAGGCCGTGGCAGAATTTCCATACCGGCACTGGTTTCGGCTCCCCGTCCGTATATTCTTCCGGACCATGGGGATAGGCGGAGGAGGTGACCCGCATCAGCTGTCCGTCCCGGAACACACAGGTCGTATTGTAAGCGATGAAGCAATCCCCGCTGAACATCATCAGATCGTCAAGGAATTCCTGCGGTCCGGCCGGATCCCCTTCCTCCCCTGCGGTGACGCTGATATATTCGAAGCCGTCCGCCAGCGGAAGCGCAACTCTGACGGAACCCAGCAGCGTGACGGGGGACCAGTCGTTGATGACCGCGATGAAGGTACCGTCCCTGCGGGGCCAAAAAGCCAGGTACCCGTCCAGATCCTCCTCCGTGTAAATCTCAATGGATACCGGTTCGTCCGGATCCTCCCCGGCGGGATGCAGCACGATCTCCTTCACCGTCCATTTCTCATCGTTCGCCCAGACGGTGTCTCCCGGAGCCAGCGCGCTGATCTGCTCCCCGTCGTAAATATCCTCCCGGTACAGTACGGCGGTAAAATAATTGCCGTCCCCGATCCGGTCCACGTTCCGGGCGGTCAGGGAAAATTCTCCGTTCTTCAGATCCACCCGGTCGTGATCGACCGGAACAGGGCGAACCTCCGCGGCGGATGCGCAGGCGGTCAGGGCCAGCGCGAGAAGCAGCGCCAGCAGCGTCGCTGTCAGAATACGGTTGCTTTTCATGAATCATCCCTCCCCGTTTCTTTTCGTTCTGTAAGACGGCGGTTCAGATCGAAAAGTTCCCCGGTTTCAGCAGACGCCTGCTGAAAATCTTTTTCTCTGTAAGATCAAAGCGCCGGCCTGCCGGCCGGCGCTTTGCTGAAAAATCTGTTTCCGGATCCGTTTACGCCGGGCTGCCGGCTTTCTTCGCCGGAGCGGCTTTGGGTTTCGGATCCTTTTTTCTGCCGAAAAGGTTCGACGCGAGGGTGATCAGGCCCGTGGCCGTCAGCGCGCCGCCGGCGGCGTAGGGGAAAACGTCCTCCGCCAGGGGAATGAGCATGATCCCGGCGCCCAGCAGCAGCGGCACCGCCTCCGCGATCCGGAACCCGGCGCGGTAAGGAAACCTGAACATCCGGCGCAGCGTGAAGGCGGTGTAGATCACGATGATCGCGCCGAGGATATACTTCAGGTATTTCGTAAGCGACAGCGGGCTGACCAGCAGCCACACGCCGCCGGCAGCCAGAACGCCGTCCACGCCGATATGCAGGCCTTTGCTGACTTTGGTGGATTCCTTGTCCGTCACCGACAGCACGATCCCCAGCCCGCTCAGCACAATCACCACGATCCCGAGGATTTCCATGGACGCGTTCTGCTTCAGCAGAAACCAGACGCCCAGGCCCGCAATAATCAGCGGGGATATACTTCTGCGGATTCTCTTCATGGGATTCTCCCGTTCTTATTTCACGGATCCGTCGTCATCCGAATCGTCGTCCCCGGAAACCGTGCCCTTGCCCATCAGCACATCCTTCACGCGGTACATCAGGATCAGGTCCATCAGGCCGTTGAGGATATAGCCGACGCCCAGCCAGATCAGCAGCGGATCTTCCATGGCGCGGGAATAGACGATAATCATCACGCCGCCGGCGACCATCAGGATGGAGAAGAGCAGGACGAGGCCGGCTCCGGCGTTTTCGGCTTTCACCGCAGCCAGGTTGCTCAGGCCGTTCAGGATCAGGCCGATACCCGTCAGGATCGGGAAAATGTCCACCAGCACGCCGGAATAGATCCAGGCGAGCACGCCGCCCAGCAGCAGCAGGCAGCCGATGACCATCTGGGGCGTTTCGCGCACTTTGCCGGTCAGGAACATCATAATGCAGGCGACGCCGGCCAGGCCCAGCATCACCGCGCCGATTTTGATGGCCACGTCCATGGCGCCCCTGCGCGCGATAATCAGCGCGATACCGAAAAGCAGGCTGGTAATCGCCGGGACCAGTTTTGCTCTGTGCAGCTGTTTGATTCTCTCATTCATTGGATTTTTCTCCTGTTTTTTACCCGGCGGTTATCTGGCCGGGGAATAGAATTCTGTTGTGGTCGGATTCTGCTGGATCAGGATGGAGCTCTGGCGGAATAGCGTAGCCAGCTCCCCTGCCGCGGCGTGCACTTTATCCAGCGTCGTGTCGCTCAGGTAAACCACCAGAGTATATTCCTGGTATTCCGTACCGTTGTCGATCCAGCCGCCGCTGGCTTCCTGGATCGTATAGCCGCCAAAGTTCCGGATCAGGACCTCCTTAAGCTTCTCCATGGCTTCCGCCTGGGTGAACACCGGCTTGTTCGTATCTTTGTCGTTGGTGCCCACGTACATCACATACTGCATCGTCTGGGTTTCAGCGCTGTCGCCGGCCGGCTCCGCGGCCGGGATTTCCGCAGGGGTCTCTGCGGGGGGTTCCGCAGGGGTTTCCGCGGGGGTCTCTGGAACAGCGTCCGCGGGAATCCGTTCCTCCGCCAGGTCTTCCAGCCAGTGGAAGGTACCGGTCTTTTTCACTTCGTCCCCGTAGATGGTCCGGAAGTCGTCCCGCATGGAGATGACGTTGTATCCGGATTCAATCCATTTTTCCTTCAGGGGCTGCACCTTTTCGGCGTTGCCGTAGTCCAGCTCCTCGTTGTCCGCGATCAGCATGAAGGCGGCGCTCCTGTAGCGGTTGTTGAACATGGTATAGTTGTGCATGCTGCAGTCGCCGCTGGAGTTGCCGAAGGACAGCACCGGCTGGCGGCCGATATCCTCGATGATCGCGGAAACCTTGTTCATCTTCAGGTTCTTGACCTTCAGCACGTCGGTCCGGACCAGGGTGTCCTCCTTGGAATACACGTAATCCAGGCCGTCCGTTCCCTGCTGGTTGCTCGCTTCGATCTTCACGTCCATTCCGATGATCTGGGAATAGGGAATATCCAGCACGCCTTCGAGATAGGTGCGGCAGAGGTAGCGGTCGCTGCCGCTGACCACGTACACCGTGAAGTCGTTGTCCTGGAGGTATTCCACCACTTCGATCATCGGCAGATAGAAGGTGTTGGCGTAGGTCATGCCTTCAAATCCGTCCGCTTCCCGCACCAGGCAGTTGTTGACGAAATCGGCGAACTGGGTCAGGGTCATGCCCGCGTAGGCTTTGGCCGCGTGGGTGGCGTGGAGCATGTCCATATGGTCCGGGAAGGACTTGTCCAGGGCGTGGTCCCGCAGCATCCGGCCGAACTCCAGCATTTCCGCGTCCGGCTGATAGGAAGGATCCCGCAGGATCCGCCAGGCCAGCATGTAGTACTCCAGATAGGTGGGGTTCAGCTCGGCGCACAGCGTTCCGTCCATGTCGAACACGGCGATCCGGTCCGGAACCGGGATAAAGTCCGGATTGTTCTCGTCCGTCACGGCTTCCACGTATTCGATCAGGGTTTTCAGGGCGGGAGCTTCACTGTTCCACTCCGCGAAAAGCGCCTTCTCCCCCGCGTCCTCCGCCGCGGCGGTGAACGCCATCGTCAGCAGCAGCGACAGCGCCGTCAGGATTGCAAGCAGTTTTTTCATTCTTTCTGTTCTTTCCTTTCTTCAGCCTGAAGGATTTTCAGGCGTTTTTTGTTCCCTCCTGCGGGTTCATGATCACCGTCATATAGTTGTACGGGATCTCGATCGCGTTGGCGTCAAGGGCCCGCTTCACCCGGGAATTGACGTCGTCCTTCACATACTCGGTGGGCGTGCCGGGCATGTAGTAAACCGTGGTCGCCATCTGCAGCCCGCTGTCGAGGTAGGCCAGGAAATAAACCGGGGAATAGTCCTCCCCGTCCCGCGGAACGGTGTATTCACTGTCCCGGATGGCGTCCTGGATAATCCGCTTGACCTGGTCCGTGTTGGAATTCAGGCCCACCGTGAACTTGAAGTGGATGCTCCGGACCTTCGTTTCATAGCTCAGGTTGATGACCGACCGGGAATTGATCTCGCTGTTTGGAATAACGATCTTCAGGGTGTCGATCCCCTGCAGGACCACGTGCCGGATGGTGATATCCTTGACGATGCCGGAGGTGCCGTTGTCCAGTTCGATCCGGTCGCCGATGTTGAACGGCTTGGTCGTACTGATCATGAAGCCGCAGAACATATCGCTCAGGATCGGCTTGGCCGCGAAACCGGCGATCGCGGCGATCACCGCGGTTCCCTGGAACAGGGAGCTGCCGAAGGACCGCGTCAGGGAGCTGGACATAATCACGAACAGAACCGCGATGAAAATAATCAGGAAGCGGATGACCTTTTCCGCGTACAGATTATTGATCGACCCGTGCTTCGCCAGCCATTTCCGGGTGAGCTTCTTTTCGACCTTCAGCAGGATAAAGACCACCAGGGTTGCAATCGCGATGGAAATTCCCAGGCTGATCCATGGCGCCGCACCCTGGTCTTTCTTCAGATAGTCGTTAAGCGACTCAATCGGGTTCACCCTTGTCCTCCTCTCCGCTGCAGGACATCGCGGGACTGTTTTGATTCATAACTGTTATTATAATATAAATCCCGGGCAAAACGCAACAAATTCAACGTAAAAAAGGCCGGAACCGCGATTTTCGCGGTTCCGGCCGGAGAGAGAGGAAAACTCAGCCGATCGGTTCAAAATCCAGGTCGGACAGGAATTTCATCGCCAAGGCGATCTGATCGTCCGTCAGGTGTCCGTCGCTGGCTTCGCCGGGGAAGAGGTTGAGGCCCACTTCATATCCCTTGTACAGCGTCACGAAGCTGACAAAATCCAGATCTTCCGGATAAGCGGAGCGGAGAACCATGACCTCAGTGTCATGATCGGTCTTCATAACGGTGTACGCCGGGTCGACGGTGAAGTCTTCCGCGATCAGCAGCGCCCGGTCCGCTTCGCTCAGTTCGTTCAGCTTTTCCACGCCGGAAAACTCTTCGCGGAAATTGACCGCCAGTTCGAAGAACGGTTTCGTTTCGTCCTCATTGGCGAAGAACATCAGGATCGGCATGCCTTCGTTGGCGACGCCGTCCGCCTTGTATCCGTCCGGCGTCAGCCCGCGGATCAGGAAAGAGCCGTTCACCGTCACTTCCGTATAATCCTCCTTCGCGGGCGATTCCGCAAAGGCCATGGCGCAGCCAAGCGCCAGTACGATACACAGCAGAACTGCAGTCAGTTTTTTCATCATTCAGGTTCCTCCTTTACTGGGTTTCGTCCAATTTACTGCTGGGCTCCGACGCCGGCGTAGATCGTATACTGGCGCATCACATACCCGGTTACGCCGTTGTCGTTCCGGCGGACCTGCAGCCAGTTCGGCGTTTCGGCGATGACGGTCATCTGCGTATTCGCGTACATATTGCCGGCATGTCCGAAAGCCGTGCTGGGCGCGTAGCGCAGGTTGACCCATCCGGTCGCCCGGTCCGGCTTCGCCAGAACCGTGTAGGGATTCACAACATGGTAGCTTCTCAGTTCATTTTCCATCGCGCTGACGATGCCCGTATCTCCGCCCGGAACAGGGGCCGGCGCCGGCGCGGGAGTGGGAGTCGGCGTGTAGGGGCTGTCGACCAGGTACTGCGTCATCACATAGGCGATCTGTTCCTTGTAAACAATCGTGGCCCATGTATAGTTGCTGGTATATCCCTCAATCGTAATCTGCGTTCCGTTCGGAATGGTGCCCAGCAGCCTGGAATTCACATCCGGATAAGCCCGGACATTCAGCGGCTTCCCGTTCCGGCAGTACACATATTTGACCACCCGTTCCGCCGATGCGGAGGACACGATGCTGACGGTCAGCATCACCAGGGCCATGAGAAAGAGTACAGCGCGTTTTTTCATTCCGGATACCTCCTTGAAATGAGCTTTCATTCATATAACGGGAGAAAACCCTTCCGCCCTCCCGCGGCTTTCCATTTTTTTCAGTAGGCCCTTTCGCGGTTCACCATATACCGCAGTTTCCGGCCGGCCGCGTAATTGTCCAGGTCTTCGAGAAACTGGCTGACAATCCGCCGGACCGTATAATCCAGCGTCATGTTTCCCGCGATATGCGGCGTGATCAGCAGCCCCGGGCAGTCCCACAGGGAATCCCCCGCGGGCACCGGCTCCCCGGTAAACACATCCAGCGCCGCGCCGGCCAGCCGGCCTTCCCGCAGCATCCTTTCCAGCGCCTTCTGGTCCAGGGCGCTGCCGCGGCCGACGTTCACAAGGCGCGCGCCGCGGGGAAGCAGCGCGAGTTTCCCCGCGTCCAGCAGCCCGTCCGTCTCCGCCGTCGCCGGCAGGGAGCAGATCAGCAGATCCGTTTCCGGCAGCACCTCTGCGAGCCGGTCCACGGTCACAATCCGGTCAAAAAGATTCTCCGGATTCTGTCCGCGGCGGTTGACGCCCGTCAGGCCGGCCGGGCTGAATCCCCGCAGCCGCCGCGCGCACTCGCGTCCGATGTCCCCGGTTCCCAGCAGGGTGATCCGGCTCCCGTAAATGGAATCGATATGCAGGTCCCGCTTCCATTCCCTTTTCCGGACGATTTCGTTGTATTCGCTCTTCCGCCGCATCATTTCCAGGGTGACCATCACCGTATGCTCCGCGATGGTCACGCCGTAGGCGCCGGAGGAATTGGTCAGCTGCGTTTCCGGACGCGCCGGAATGCCGTTTTTCAGAAGATGGTCCACGCCCGCGGAAGGCGTGCAGATCCATCGCGCTTCCGGCGCCTCCGGGCACAGGTCGCTGCTCTGCGTGAACAGGATTTCCGCGTCCGCCGCCTCCCGTCCCGCCGCTTCCCGGCTTTCCGGAAAAACCGCCCGGAACCCGTCCCGCGACGCTTCCGCGTCAATTCTCTTCCGCTGCTCCTCCGGAATTCCCGGAATCCAGACGACGATCTTCCGTCCGTTCATCGCGTTCGCTCCTTCCCGCTTACTGCGATTTTCTCGTCAGGATAATCTTTGTGATCACCGGCGGATTGTAAACCCGGCCGGGCTGATGTTCATAGTGCGGATCGGATCCGAGTCCCGGGCTGATATACTGCGGAACGTCCCCCAGGTAGGTCAGCCCCTGAACCTCGCTGTCCTTCGGAAACCAGCCGAGCTCCGGAATATAGACCGGCCCGACCCACGGAATCCGCCATTGCCCGCCGTTATAGTGCCCGGCAAGAATCAGGCTCGCGTAGCGGACGGAAAAATACGACTCCTTCCCCGTCCAGGAAATCATGCCCTTCAGGTAATCCTCCGTCAGGGGCGTATGGGACACCACAATCTGGATATCCTCCGGTTTGAATTCCTTTTTGATCTCCCGGACCTCGGCAATCCGCTCCAGCTCCGCTTCCAGCGCCCGGCCCCGGGCCGCTTCGTCCGCGCTCAGGGAACCCGCCCGCCCGTTCAGCGCGGACAGCTGCTTTTTGTATACGTTTTCCGTCGCGTCCAGGTCCAGCATATAGATTTCCTCCGGAACAAAGCGGATCGTGCCTTTTCCCCGCGTTTCCGACACCGGCCGGTCCAGCAGGGTCACGCCGGCTTCCTGGACGCGCACCGCCCAGTCGGCGTACGGGGAAAGGCTTCCGTGCGCGTCCGTATCGATCAGCGGACCGTCCATATCGCCCGGGATCAGGTACTTCGGCGTATCCGGCGGCAGGACCGCGATCAGTTCCAGCAGGGGTTCCACGTCGCCGTTCTCCCCCAGCATATCTCCCGTCATGACTACGCAGGAATAGCGCATATTCCCCAGCGCGGTTTTGATGGCCTTCTGCTTCTCGCCGTAGCGGGCACCGTGCAGATCGCTGATATGCAGGATGGAGTATTCCTCGAGATCCACCGGAAGATTCAGAACCGTCAGCCGTTCCTCCTCCACCCGCACCCGGTTGGACACAGTGAAATTCGAAACAAAGAATGTCAGCGCAAGAAGGAGAATCACGGCCAGCAGTCCCCGGAGCACATGGTGCGGCCGCCGGAACCGCCGCGAATCCCCGGCGAAAATATACTGGTTCTTATGCCGGTGCACGCGTTTCCCCTCCTTTCAGCGAAATTTACGATATTGTATCACAAAATCCGCTTCAGTTCAAAGTTTTGTAATAATTTGGCACTTTCAGGCATGAAAAAAACATAATTTTCCGCCGAGATTCCATTAAAAAACTCCGCCATCAGGCGGAGCTTTTTATGGAATCCGGCGGCGACCTACTCTCCCGGACCGTTACCAGTCAAGTACCATCGGCACTGAAGGGCTTAACTTCTGTGTTCGGTATGGGAACAGGTGGAACCCCTTCGTCATTGCCACCGGAAATGGTGAGCTGTAAAAGTGAAACCGCTTTCCATTCTGTCTTTCGTCTTCCTGTACCGCGATTTCGTAAGTTCAGGCCCTCCGATCGTCCTTTTCTTCCTCCTTCAGGCCTGAAGGTGTTTTCACACCCTGACAACTGCACAGTATCGATTCAGTGTAAAAGACTGTTTTCAATTAATCTCAGAATCACGCTTTTTGTAATCAAGCCCTCGACCGATTAGTATC
>CAMJTZ010000001.1 GCA_946408865.1 uncultured Clostridia bacterium | reverse complement strand
CTGGAATTCAATCATGTTCTTAACCTCCCAACAGACTGCGGAAAAAGTCTTTGATACGGCCGCCTGCACCTGCCGCCGGCTGGTGCTGCTGCTCAATGGTGTCGATGATCAGGTCCATGAGGCCCAGTGCACTCGAGAAGCTGTGGCTGTTCAGCTTGGTGGTCCGGCGGGGTGTCTCCTGTACGGGGCGTCCCAGCTTTCCTGCAAGATATTCCTTTCCGCCGCGGTTGAAGCTCAGTCCGCCGCCGGTCAGGAACACGCTGCTCCAGCTGCCCAGGGATCCGAAATCATCGTCAATGCATTCCTCGATTTTATCGCAGATTTCATCAAGCGTTTTGGTGATAATCGGCTTGATCTGCTCACGGGTGAAGGTGACGCCCTTCTGTCCGTCCGCTCCGGGAACCTCGTAGGTTTCACCGGAGGTTTCGATGCCGTATACAAACTTGCGCTTGATATCCTCGGCCGCGCTGAGGGAAATATCGAGCTCCTCGGCCAGGGCTACGGCGATGTCGCCGCCGCCAAGCTCAAGAACCTTGTGATAGATGATCGCGTCGCCTTCAACGCCGATAATCTCGGTATTCAGATAACCCATGTCGATCAGGGCGGACGTACGGTCGCGCTCCTGCTCGTTGAGGTAAAGCATCGCCTCACCCGCAGATGTCGAGAAGAAGCCGGCCACGACAATTCCCAGGTCCGCCATGCGGTTTGTCACGTCATCCACAAAGAAACGGTTGCCGACCACAAAGCTGATGAACGCGGTCATTTCGCGTCCTTTCATGCCGACAGGCTCCAGCGTTTTCTTTCCGCTGTCGACCATGAACCAGGCGGGACTGGAATGCACCACAACGCCAGGAACGTTGGACAGGTTCTCCGCAGCCTTGGTGAAAGCGGCCTTGACGTCCGCCGAGGTAACCCGCGGATCCGTCCCCTTCAGGGAAACGGTGACCTTCGTGGCGTATACATGCGTGAACGCGCCCGGAACGCCGACATTGATCTCGCGGATCCTGGATCCGGCCTGCTCTTCGGCGTCGCTGAGGGAGCGGCGGATCGCCTCGTCCAGCTGGCCTGGATTGTTCCAGCCCTCCTCCAGGTATCCGTCATACTTGGCGACGCCTGCCGCAACAATGTCGCAGCGCTGGCTGCCGCTGTTTTCGGCTACGAGCGTAACAATTTTGCTCGTACCGAAGTCAATGGCCGCAACCGTCGTTTTCATAACCCTTCAATCCTCCTGTGCTCAGGAATGTTCAGGGATGCTACAGCAAAATCCCTACAAATAAATGCACACAACAAGGTATTATAGACGGTACGCTTATGTTTTGCAAGTATTTGCGGGGATTTTATTACAATTTTGATTCATTTTTTTTACAATTTATCCGTCTTTCTGGTTCTGCTGGACAGCCGCCGGTGAATAGGAGGGCGCTTCCGGGCTGGAAACATTGATCGTTCCGCCGGTTTTTTCCATCTCCCGCAGCTTCCGGCGGACCAGCAGCAGGCTGCGGAGTTTCGCGTGCAGGGACTCGCCGCTGCCGAGGGACACGGTATAGCCGTCCCAGGTGGTCAGCAGGAGTGAATAAGGATTGCTCAGATCCGCCTCCCGGATCTCGCCGGTGCAGCCAAGCACCTTCATTTCCATGAACAGATCCCTGAAGATCAGCTCCTGCGTCGCGGAAGAAAGCACCATGGTCTGGCCGACATGCGCGCCCGCACGGATATCGAGGCCTTTGATCTCCACCAGCTGCATCTGGTTCCGCATGGCTGCATCCTCTGTCTCATAGAGCACCATGCCGTTTTTGTCCATCACGTAGAGAATTCCGCACCAGGTCAGGAAACAGCAGGCTTCCCGTTCCCGTACGGCGATTGTCACCGTGCCCGGCATCTCCTTTTCCAGGTAGCGGAACTGCAGCCGGTAGAAGTTATAATTTCCCTTTGCGGCGGCTTCCGAGGACGCGGCGGCGATCAGGTGCCGTTCCGTCTCGGCCTCGCTCAGGCGCAGAATGCTGTCGCCTTTCCGGATGCCGCTGAGGCGGATCACGTCAGCGCTGGAAATCGCGCTGTTTCCGATGACGCGGATCTCCCGGATCCGGAAGACCCCGAAATACATCACCAGCACAGCGGTGATCAGCAGCCCGGCCAGGATCAGTACCGTCCGCAGCGAAATAACCCGCTCGCGCCTTTTTTCACCTGGCAGCCTTCCGGCGTCGCGGCCGGAGGGCTTGTTCAGATCCCTGCGGGAAAACTGGTATCCGGTCTCCTGCACGTCATCCCAGAATTCGCCGGTATGATCGCTGACGTTTCTGGAGCGCTGCTCGAGCAGTTCCGGCGCATCGTCCGGTTCTTCGAAAGGATTGCTGTTGGACGGAACCGGACCGAACCAGGTGTTCCGCTGCCAGTCCTTCAGGCCGCCGTCCGGCGAACCGGGCATGCCTGCGGAATCCCCCGCCCGTCGGCGCGGGGGCTGCTGTCCGGAGCCCTGCATCCGGTTCACCTCCGTTTTTTTGCCAGACTTTGGTCTGTTTTATTGTTTTGATTCCAGATTGTTCACAATTTCCTTGAAAACCCGACCGCGTTCTTCATAGTCCTTGAACATGTCAAAACTGGCGCACGCCGGGCTCAGCAAAACATTCCATCCCTTGTCCGCGGCAGCCCTTGCCTGCTCCACCGCCTGTCCGAGAGTTTCGGCGAATTCCGTCTGTTTGAATCCGGCGCGTTCCAGACTGTTCCGGATCAGCGGCGCGGTCTCGCCGATGAGCACGGCCCGGCGGATGCAGGAGCTGTTCATGATTTCACGGGAGAGCGGGTCAAAGGAGGTATGCTTGTCATATCCGCCCAGAATGATCACGGTTGGATCCGTCATGGTCTGTACGGCCTTGATGGTGGAATCCACGTTCGTTCCTTTGCTGTCGTTGATATAGGTGATGCCGTCCAGTTCGCGAACGCGCTCAATCCGGTGTTCCACGCCGCGGAAAGTTTTCAGCGTATGGCGGATCACGGGCACCGGCACCTTCATCGCGCCGGCCACACATACCGCGCCCAGGGCGTTCTCCAGGTTGTGCGGTCCCGGAATGTAGATTTCATCCACCTGACAGACTTTCTTCTCCGTTCCGTCCAGGCGCAGGATAACGCTGTCATCCCGGACAAAGGCGCCCTCCCGCACTTCCTTTTTCCGGCTGAATTTCAGCACATGGCTCTTCACCTGCTTCGACAGGCCGTTAAGTCCCGGATCGTCCGCGTTGAAGACGGCGTAATCGTCCGCTGTCTGGTTGCGGAACATCCGCATCTTCAGTTCCGTGTAGACCTCCATGGTGCCGTGGCGGTTCAGGTGATCTTCCGTAATATTCGTCAGCAGTGCCACGTGCGGATGGAACGTATCCGCCGTTTCCATCTGAAAGGAGGAAACCTCGCAGACGATGACATCCTCGCTGCGGCTGACCAGTGCCGCCAGGGAGAAAGGATAGCCGATATTTCCGACTACATGCGTAACTTTTCCGCTGTTGCCGAACATCTCACCCAGCAGGGAGACGGTGGTCGTCTTTCCGTTCGTTCCGCTGACTGCGGTCAGCACGCCCTTGGACAGCTGCGCGGCCAGCTCCAGTTCGCCGATCACATAGATGCCCATTTCCTTCGCCTTCACGACAAAGGGTGCTGTATCCGGAATGCCGGGGGAAATGACCAGGCAGTCCTGCCCTTCCAGCAGTTCCATGGCAGGGCGGCCGAACTGGCGGTTCAGCTGCAGTCCCTCCAGCGGCAGGAGCTGACTCCCCAGTTCATTCTCACTTTTGCTGTCGTTTACCGTCACATCCGCTCCGCAGGCGCGCAGCAGCTGCGCCGCAGCCACGCCGCTGCGGGCCATCCCCACAACAAGAACCTTTTTCTGCTCGTAATTCATTGTTTTTCCTCTTGCCTTACATCAGTATACTCAGGACGGCGATCAGGCTCAGCACCAGCGTCACGCCCGCATACATGCTCACAATCTGCGTTTCGGAATACCCTTTCTTCTCGAAATGATGATGGATGGGGCTCATCAGGAAAATCCGCTTCCCGTGGGTCAGTTTATAGTAGTAACGCTGCATAATCACGCTGACGCTGCTCATGATCGGCGTAAAGAAGATCAGGAGCAGCAGGAGCGGCAGCCGCAGCAGCATCGCCGCGGCAGCCATTCCGCCGCCCAGCAGCATGCTTCCGGTATCGCCCATGAACGTCTTTGCAGGATAGCGGTTATAGCGCAGGAAACCGACGCAGGCGCCGGCCATGCTGATCATGAAGACCGCGGTCGTCTCTGCTCCGGTGCGGTCCGCCGTGCCGGCCAGTGCCGGGACCGTCATCAGCAGAACACAGATCATCGTCCACGCGGAAGACCCGACCGCCGTCACCGTGCCGAGCAGGCCGTCCAGCCCGTCCTGCAGATTGCTGCTGTTCACAATAAAAATGGTCAGCAGTGACATCACCGGAATATAGAAAATGCCCAGATCCCATTCCGCCGCGAAAAACGGAATACGGATTTTGCTTCCGACCGCAGGAGAAAAATAGCAATAGACGCTGAAGCCGACGGCGACCACCACCTGCCCCGCGATTTTCTGCCACGGGGAGAGGCCGTCGTGCCGTTTCTTTACGGCTTTGATATAGTCGTCCGCGAATCCGACCGCCATACTCAGCAGGGAGACCGCCAGCAGCGGGAAAATAAAGTCCCACGCGCCATCCCACTTTGCCGGATGGAACGCCAGGGACGAAATCACAATCCCGGCTGCCATCATCAGCCCGCCCATCACGGGCGTTCCCTGCTTTTTCTGGTGAGCCGGGCCCAGTTCATAAATCGTCTGTCCGAAATGGAGTTTTTTAAGATAAGCGATCAGTTTCGGCCCTGTCACAAGCGCGACGGCCGCGGAAAGCAGCAGGGCGCCGATCAGTCTGAGCATTCTGTCATCCGACTTCCTTTCCGGAGAACATATTTATCTTATTCTTATTCTCCGTCAGGGGTCAGGATTCCTTTTCTTCCCGCATCTCCGTCAGCAATTCGCTGACGATGACTTTCTCATCGAAGGGGCGCTTGATCCCCATAATTTCCTGATACGTTTCATGTCCTTTGCCGGCCAGCACGATCACGTCGCCGTCCTCCGCCATGCTCAGTGCTCTGCGGATGGCTTCCCGGCGGTTTTCAATCACTTCGTAGCTCTTTCCGGTCGGCTTGATGCCTTTTTCAATCGCAGCGAGAATAACCATGGGATTCTCCGTGCGCGGATTGTCCGAGGTCAGGATACAGTGGTCCGCCAGACGGCCGCCGATCTCGCCCATCATCGGGCGTTTTCCCTTATCCCGGTCCCCGCCGCAGCCGAAGACCGCGATGAGGCGGTTCCTTGTAAACTGCCGCACCGTCGAAAGGATGTTCTGCAGCGCGTCCGGTGAATGGCTGTAGTCCAGAATCACTTTGTAGGGTGTACCGGTCTGCAGAACCTCGATCCGTCCAGGAACCCGTGTCACCGCTTCCAGACCGTCGCGGATCTTTTCCGGCGCGATCCCCATGATCAGGGCGCAGCTCGAGGCTGCCAGCGCATTGTAAACATTGAACATGCCTGTCATCCGCATATGAATCCGGAGTTCGTTCATGCCGTTCATGCGCACGGTAAAGCGAACGCCTTCCTCCGTAATCTCGATATCCCTGGCAAACACGTCCGCATTTACACAGATACCGTAGGTGATGTAGGGCTGCGTCAGGCCGTCCTGCAGCTTTGCGGAAGTCTCATCATCCGCGTTGATCGCGGCGTTCTGCGCCATCCCGGAGGTGAAAAAGCGCTTTTTGGTTTCAAAATACCGGTCCATCGTATAGAAATAATCCAGATGGTCCTGGCTCAGGTTGGTATAGCAGCCGACTTCAAAGCTCATGCCATCCAGCCGGTTCATATCGATTGCGTGCGCGGAAACCTCCATGCAGCAGACCTTCACACCCTCGTCCGCCATCATCTTCAGCATCCGCTGCAGATCGATCGGATCCGGCGTAGTCAGTTTGCTGTCCACATGCTGTTCTTCCACAAGGGTTCCCGTGGAACCGATAATGCCGCACTTGAGACCGGCTTTTTCACAGATGCTCTTGAGCAGATAGGTGGTCGTCGTTTTTCCCTTGGTGCCGGTGATGCCGATCATCCGCATCCGCCGGGAAGGGTGGCCGTAGAAAGCATCCGCGATCCGGGCCATGGACGCCCGGCCGTTGTTGACCAGCACCTGCGGTACATCCAGGTCGATGTAGCGTTCCACAATCAGCGCCACACAGCCGTTTTCCACCGCTTCCCACGCGTAGTCGTGGGCGTCGAAGCGGGCGCCGACAATACAGAAAAACAATCCTCCTTCGGTCCTGTCCCGACTGGAGGATGTAATCTCCCGGATTTCCGTGTTCATATCACCCTTTGTGGAGACCACATAGGGCAGTTCAGCCAGCAATTCCCACAGTTTCATGTCATGCATCTCCTGCCTGGTTTCAGTTTTCCCCGAAGCTGTTTGTCGTCCATCCCATGCTGCCGCTGCGCAGTTCGGCCGTGATCGCTCCGCTGCCGATCTCCTGCGGCGCCGTAAGGGTGATTGTCGGGGCGCCGAAGGCTGAAATCAGATTCAGCTTGACCGCGCCGGTACATACGCTGGCGTCCGAAGCGCTGATCTCCAGTTCCTGCTTCAGCTGTTCGTTGCGCTTTGTGAGATCCGCGATTTTGCTGTCCAGCCGTCCGATGTTGCGGGTACCGATGCCAAGGCCTGCCACATCCGCGACCAGAATCGCCGCGCACAGCAGAATGGTTGCGGCAATAAGGATCCAGGCGACATCCCAGCGGATGCCGTCCCGGGAAAAAGTCCTGCGCTTCGGCCGCACTTCCTCAACCACCTGAAAGCGGCCGCTGGGGCTCATGCTCATGCCGTTCGTCCAGTCCTGCGTGTTCGTGAACGTGCGCACGGATTCATTGCAGGTCATCCGCTGACGGTGGATACTGTTTACCTGCTGGCGTTCTCCGGTACGGCGCGCGATGTTCTCCCGGATCTGCCGGGTGGCATCCTGTACCCTTCGTCCTGTGCGGATCGGCATCTCGAGCATGGGTTACTCCTCCTCTTTCTTTTCAAGGCCTGCAATCATTTCAAGCAGCGCGGGCAGCTCGGTGCCGAACTGCGCCCAGCTTTCCCTGCTGACCTTCTCCGCCACGACGCGGACATGATCGTTGGCGCCTGTAATCTCCACATCCCGCTCCTCACCGAGGATTTTTTGCCGCATATTGGCCGGGAGCAGCACGCGTCCCTGCCCGTCGCAGGTCTGTTCGTCATAGCTCAGCGCATAGAACTGTTCCAGGTAGCGGTTGAGCGCAGGGTTCAGCTTGCCGAGCTTCTCATATGCCTCGTTGCGTTTTTCCCACATCTCAGTCGGATACACCGCAATAGACTTGAAATCGTAGGAAGGCGCAACGCAGAATTTTTCGCCCAGTTTGTCGCGGAAGTTCTGGGGGATCACCAGGCGTCCCTTTGTATCCAGGCTGTGGTTGAAAGAGCCGATAAACCGTGCAGGCCGTTCACCCATCGACGCCGCCCCCTTTCTACCACTTTTATGTTCATTTTTGGGATTCAATCCCCTTTTTCCCCACAAATTTAGCATAGTTTTGTTCCCCTTGCAAGTCTGAATTCCGCGTGGAATACAAGTTTTGCAAAGACGTATGTTAATCAATCTTATTGATTATGTAATATTTTTGTAATATTTTCGTTTTCCCTGTACTTCTTTTTCGCCGATGTTTCAATATCTTGTATAACAAAGGAAACCGGTCCCCAATTCGGGGACCGGTTTCCTGCCGGTTCTTTTGCTTTTGTAACAAAAATTTTAGAAATTGAAAGGATCCGCCGCAGCCGGCCAGGGAATTTCCAGCGGCCGGAATCCGATTCCGTCACAGGAAACCGGATAATAGCGGATGCCGCCGGATTCCCCTGCGAAACCCTCCGCGAATGACGCGCCGTGCAGGTGACCGTACACGACCGTTTTCACCCGCGGATGCTGTTCAAGGATCAGCGTAAAGGGTGTTTCCGGATCCTCCTTCATGCGGGGCGGAAAATGAATCATCACCAGAACCGGCTTCTCCCCCGGCAGGGCTTCCGCACGGCTGAGCGCCAGCTCCAGCCGCTGCAGCTCCCGGCGGAATACTTTCTCGTCCTCCGGGGGAAGCGAATTGCGCTGCGTGGGGTAATTCCAGCCCCGGGTGCCGCACACCACGCATGGGCCGGCGTCCACGGCGTCAAACTGGAGGGCCGTCATTCCTTCCGGAAGCACTGCGCGCACCCGGCTGACGGATGACCACCAGTATTCATGATTGCCTTTGCAAAGGATCTTCCTTCCCGGCAGTTCACCGACAGCCTGCAGGTCCGGGATGGCGTTCTCCAGCTGCATTGCCCAGCTGATGTCCCCGGGAATCAGTACCGTATCCTCTTCCCGGACCATCTCCCGCCAGGCTTCGCTGATATGAAAAAAATGCCTGTCCCACTGGGGACCGAACACATCCATGGGCTTATCGTCACCCCCCGGCATGTGCAGATCCCCGATGGCAAACAGGCGCATGATCTGATTCCCTTCCGCACCGGACCTTCCGGCTTATTCTTCCTCTTCCTCGTCGTCCTTTGCGTCTCTTTCCTCGTCCTCCCGGACATCCTCCAGGCTCAGCTCTTCCTCAATTTCGCCATACTCCTGGCTCGGAATGTTTTCCTCCTCCTCAGGAATAATCTCATCCATACCGCTTACGGAATCCATATCGCCGATATTGCTGGTATCCACATTTTCAACGCCTTCACCGTCATCACTGTCGTCCGGCGTCGAGTTGCTCTTGTTCATTTCCTTCAGGCAGAACAGGCAGATATCCCTGCCGGGCAGCGCAGGTTCCTCATTACAGATGCTGCACAGTTCCACTTCATCCTGGCTGTTTTCGCCTTTCAGTTCGCGCAGGCACACCTTACAGTATTTCTCATCCTCGCGGATATAGTTCAGATCGCATCTGGGGCACTTTACCAGATTCATTCGTTTTCCTCCTCGAATCCGCCCGGTTCAGGGATCCATTCCCACTCAGGCTCTGATTACAGGATCGTTTTGTTGTTTTTCTCCCGTTTATCTTTCTATGCAGGACAAAAACTTGCACGCCGCTTCCACTTTCAGGAATTCCGACCCACAAAGCATTCGCTATGAGCGTCCCAATCCACGGCTCGTGATTATACACTCTTCCCTTACAGGATGCAATAGGAAAATATTGGTTTTCTGTACGAATCCGGTTTTTCTCTCCTCAGGCCTTCAGGATCTCCTCCAGCAGGCGGAGCAGATCGTCCCGTCCGGTGCCGTCCTCCCCGCTGAAGCAGATGATTTCCCAGGGCTGCACGCTCAGGGCCCGGCAGATCGGCGCCAGATACTTCATACGGGCGCCGCGGCTGATTTTGTCCGCTTTCGTCGCGATGACGGAAAACGGAATGCCGGATTCCCGCAGGAAACGGTTCATGGTCACGTCGTCCTCAGTAGGCTCATGGCGGATATCCACGAGGCACAGCACGTGCTTCAGCTCCTCCGCCTGGGCAAAATAATCCTGCATCATTTTTCCCCAGCGGAGCTTCTCCTGCTTGTCAACCTTCGCGAAACCGTATCCCGGCAGATCTACGAGATGAAACGTTCCGTTCAGCAGGAACACGTTCAGCAGCCGTGTCTTCCCCGGGGTGGCACTGGTACGGGCCAGCTTGTTGCGGCGGCACAGGCGGTTGATCAGGGTGCTTTTGCCCACGTTGCTTTTGCCTGCGACCGCAATCTGGGGAAGGCCCTTTCCCGGAAACTTCCCGTATTCCGCCATGGAGGTGATAAATTCCGCTGACTTGATTTCCATGTTCCGCTCCCGATCTCAGTCCCGTTTCAGCGCCGCGTCCAGCACTTCCCGGATCTCCCGTACCGGAATGATCCGGAATTTCGCCAGCACATAGTCCGGAATCTTTTCCAGATCCTTCCGGTTTTCCTCCGGAATGATCAGGGTATCGATTCCCGCACGGTAGGCTGCCAGGGTCTTTTCCTTCAGTCCGCCGATCGGCAGAACTCTTCCGCGAAGCGTGATCTCACCGGTCATGGCAACATTCTGCTTCACCGGCGTACCGGTCAGCGCGCTGACCAGCGCCGTCGTCATGGTCACGCCGGCGGAAGGTCCGTCCTTGGGCACGGCTCCCTCCGGTACGTGAATGTGAATATCCTGCTTCTGGTAGAAGTCCGGATCCAGGTGCAGCTCGTCACTGTGCGCCCGCACCCAGCTGAAAGCCGCCTCAGCGGATTCCTTCATGACGTCGCCGAGCTGTCCGGTCATCTTCAGGGTTCCCTTGCCGCTCATCAGCGAGCATTCCACTTCCAGCATTTCCCCGCCGACGGACGTATAGGCCAGCCCGTTCACAACGCCGATCCGCGGTTCCTTTTCCGGATCCTCGCGCAGGAAGCGCGGCGCGCCCAGCAGTTCATGCAGCGTCTTCACGTTCACGGTCATGGAATGCTTTCCGCTGTCGAGCATCTTTACCGCCGCTTTGCGGCAGACCGCCGCGGCGGTCCGCTCCAGCGTCCGCACGCCGGCCTCGCGGGTATAACCCTCGATCATGGCCTTCATCGCCTGCTCATTCATCTTCAGAGCGTTTTCGCGCATGCCGTGCTCCCGGATCTGCTTGGGCATCAGGTGCCGGCGGAGAATCTGCAGCTTTTCCTCTTCGGTATAGCTCGGAACCTCGATCAGCTCCATGCGGTCGAGCAGCGGCGCCGGAATGGTTTCCATGCTGTTGGCCGTCGTGATGAACATCACCTTACTCAGGTCAAAGGGGATCTCCATGTAGTGATCGCGGAAAGCGTTGTTCTGCTCGGAATCCAGCACCTCGAGCATCGCCGAGGCCGGATCTCCGCGGAAGTCCCCGCTCATCTTGTCGATCTCGTCAAAAAGGAAAACGGGATTGACCGTCCCGGCCTGTTTGATACCGGAAATGATCCGGCCCGGGATGGCGCCGATATAGGTTCTGCGGTGGCCGCGGATTTCCGCTTCGTCGCGGACGCCGCCGAGGCTCATCTGGACAAATTTACGGCCGACCGCTTCCGCGATCGCCTTCACAATGCTGGTTTTGCCGACGCCGGGAGGCCCGACAAAGCAGAGAATCGGTCCCTTCAGATCCTTCTTCATCTGCAGCACGGCGAGGTATTCAATAATCCGTTCCTTGACCTCTTCCATGCCGTAATGATCCCGGTTCAGAACTTCCCGGGCCCGGTTCAGGTCCAGGTTATCCTCCGTTTCCTTTCCCCAGGGAAGATCCAGGATCCATTCGATATAGGTCTGGCTGACGGTGATTTCCGGCGTACCCGGCGCCATGCGGCTCATCCGTTCCAGTTCTTTTTCACACTTGGCCCGCGCCTCTTCGTTCAGCGGCGTTTCCTCCATGCGTTTGCGCAGTTCCGCGGTCTCCGTATCGTCCCGGTCGCCCAGTTCGTTCTGGATCGCCTTGATCTGCTCGCGCAGGTAGTAGTCCTTCTGGTTTTTCTCCACCTGTTTGCGGATCCGCGCCTGGATCTGTTTCTCCGCATCGGCCATGTCCGTCTCGCGCATCAGGATTGCGCAGACCTTCTCCAGCCGCTTTACGGGATCCAGTTCGTTCAGGATTTCCTGGCGGTCCTCCTGTTTGGTCAGCACGTTGGCCGCCAGCAGATCCGCCGCTTCCCCGGGCTTCTCCACCGCGCGGATGGAGTCCGCTGTTTCCTGGCTGACCCGCTGGGAGGAACGCGCGTATTCCGCAAAAAGATCCTGACACGTGCGCAGCAGGGCCTTCGATTCCGCCGACCGCGGAATTTTATCCTCATATACCCGGATCACGGCGCTCATACAGGGATCGTCGCCCAGCGTTTCCTCAATCACGCCGCGGCTTTTCCCTTCCACCAGCACTCGGATATTTTCCCCGGGAAGATTCATCACCTGCCGGATTTCCGCAATGGTGCCGACCTTGCACAGGTCTTTCCATCCCGGATCCTCCACGTTCTCATCCTTCTGGCTGACCAGGAAGACCTTCTGGCGGTCCGACATCCCCTGCTCCAGTGCCAGCACCGACTTGGGCCGGCCCACATCGAAATGGAGCACCATATTCGGGAAAATCATCAGTCCGCGCAGCGGCAGAACCGGCAGATGTACTGTTTGCAGTTTTCTCATTTTATCCTCTTATCAGCTAATTTCTTTGGCGTCCTCACTCTGCTGCCGGCTGTCCGCGCGCTTCGCGTTTCTCCGGTTGCGGACGCCCGCGATCAGCTTTGGCTTTCCGCCGGTCACCGCGTCCTTCGTGATGACGCACTCGTTGATCTCCGTCTGGCCGGGCAGGTCAAACATCGTGTCGAGCATCGCGTCCTCGATGATGGCCCGCAGGCCGCGGGCGCCGCACTTGCGGGTAATCGCCTGATTCGCGATTTCCCGGATGGCGTCCTCCTCAAAAGTCAGCTTCACGCCGTCCATATCCATCAGCGCCTCGTACTGCTTGCAAAGCGCGTTCTTCGGCTCGGTCAGGATACGCACCAGCGCGTCCTCGTCGAGCCCGTCCAGCGTGACCAGGATCGGCAGGCGGCCGACGAATTCCGGTATCAGACCGAATTTCGTCAGGTCCTCCGGGCGCACATCCTTCAGCGCGTCCGTGCGTGAAGGATCCCGCTGGCTCTGCACTTCCGCGCCGAAGCCGAGCACCTTCTTGCCGATGCGGTTTTCGATGATCGGCACCAGGCCGTCAAACGCGCCGCCGCAGATGAACAGGATGTTCGTGGTATCGATCCGGATCATTTCCTGGTGCGGATGCTTGCGGCCGCCCTGCGGGGGCACCGCGGCTTCCGTCCCCTCCAGGATCTTCAGCAGCGCCTGCTGCACGCCTTCGCCGCTGACGTCACGGGTGATGGACATATTCTCGCCTTTGCGGGCGATCTTGTCGATTTCGTCAATATAGATAATCCCGCGCTGGGCCTTTTCGATATCCCAGTCCGCCGCCTGGATCAGGCGCAGCAGGATGGTCTCCACGTCGTCGCCGACATAGCCGGCTTCCGTCACGCTGGTGGCGTCCGCGATGGCAAAAGGCACCTCAAGGATTTTTGCCAGCGTCTGCGCCAGGTAGGTCTTGCCGCTGCCGGTCGGTCCCAGGAGGAGAATGTTGCTCTTCTGGAGTTCCACATCGTCCTTCCGCTGTTTCCGGTTGATACGCTTGTAATGGTTGTATACGGCGACGCTCAGGGCGCGCTTCGCCCGTTCCTGGCCGATCACGTACTCGTCCAGGATCGCCTTCATTTCCGCGGGCAGCGGGAGCTTTTTCATTTCCGTCTGCTTCGTACCGCTGCTGTTATCCATGAATTCTTCATCCTTCAGGATATCGTTGCACAGCTCGATGCATTCGTTGCAGATATAAACGTTCGGGCCGGCCACCAGCCGCTCCACCATGTTCTGGGATTTTCCGCAGAAAGAGCACCGCGGCCCCTGGCGGTTCATGTTTCCGTTGTTGTTCGCCATGTTTCAGACCCTCACTTCGCCTGCTTGTCGCGCGGCTGATAGATCTCGTCGATGATATGATAGTCCAGTGCTTCCTCGGCGCTCATGAAATAATCCCGTTCCACGTCCGCCTGAACCTTCTTCAGGGGCTGACCGGTCATTTCGGCCATCATGGCAATCATTTTCTTCTTGGTTTTCATCAGCCATTCCGCGCGGATGGCCACATCCGTCGCCTGGCCCTGTGCGCCGCCCAGCGGCTGATGGATCATCACCTCAGCGTTGGGAAGCGCGAGCCGCTTTCCCTTCTCGCCGGCCATCAGCAGGAACGCGCCCATGCTGGCCGCCATGCCGACGCACACGGTGCGGACCTGCGGTTTGATATAGCGCATGGTGTCGTAGATCGCCATGCCGGCCGTCACGGATCCGCCCGGGCTGTTGATGTAGAGGCTGATGTCGCTGTCCGGATCTTCCATCTCCAGGAACAGCATCTGCGCCACGACCAGGTTCGCGGTTTCGTCAGTGATCTCGCCGCCCAGGAATACGATCCGGTCTTTCAGCAGGCGGGAGTAAATATCGTAGGAACGTTCTCCCCGGTTTGTCTGTTCAATTACCATTGGGATCAGCGGCATAGTTTGTTTCCTCCTTTTATCCGGACAGGAACGGCGGCCCGGCCGGGCCGCCGCTGGATGCATGTGAAATTATTCCCCGGCGGGTTTTTTCTTCGCCGCGGTTTTCCTTGCGGGTTTCTTCTCTTCGCCTTCAGCGGCTTCCGCGTTTTCTTCCGTCTTCTTCACGGTCTTTTTCGCGGCAGGCTTCTTCGCGGTTTTTTTCTCCGCTTCGCCTTCAGCGGCTTCCGCAGGCTTCTCCGCCTTCTTCGCGGTCTTCTTTGCGGGTTTGGCGGGCTTTTCCTCTTCGGCTTTTTCTTCCTTCTTTTCGAGGATCTTCGCGTCCTTCTTCAGCAGATCCAGCACCAGCTGAATGGCGGCGTTATCCTTCAGGTAATCCTTCTGCTCGTCCGTCAGGTCCTTTTTGAAGGTTTCGACGTCGAGGCCGCTGCGCTCCGCCTGGTCGGCGATCGCCTTTTCAATATCCGCTTCGGAAGGCTCGATCTTCTCGGCCTTGCGGATCGCGTCAATCACGAGCTCGGTCTTCACGCGCTTTTCGGCTTCGGGTTTGTACATCGCTTTCAGGCCTTCCGGCGTCTGACCGGTGTACTTCATATAGTCTTCGATCTTCAGGCCCTGGTAGCTCATGCGCATCGCCATCTCGCGGACCATATATTCCGCCTGGTCGTCAATCATGGCCTGGGGCACATCCATCTGCGCGTTCTCCACAGCCTTCTCCACCAGCGCGTTCTCGGCGGCGGCGTCGTTGTTCTTGCTGACTTTCTCGGTCAGTTCCTTCACGATGGATTCCCTGTACTCGGCGAAAGTGTTGTATTCGCTGATGTCCGCGGCGAAATCGTCATCCAGTTCGGGCTTCTCGGTCACCTGGATGCCGTTCACCTTCACATGGAACACCGCGTCCTTGCCCTTCAGCTCCTCGGCGTGATATTCGTCGGGGAATTTCACCTGAAGATCCTTCTCCTCGCCGATGTTCATACCGATCATCTGCTCTTCGAAACCGTCGATGAACTGATGGCTGCCGATCTTCAGGGTCTGGCCCGCGGCGGTGCCGCCGGCAAACGCGACGCCGTCCACCGTACCGGCATAGTCCAGGTTCACGGTGTCGCCTTCCTGCACGGGACGGTCGTCCACGTCAATCGTGCGGCTGGCTTTTTCCTGATCCTGGCTGATCCGGGCGTCGATCATTTCATCCGTCAGCTTCTGCTGTTCGGTTTCCACGGTCAGTCCCTTGTACTCGCCGAGGGTAACGTCCGGGCGGACAAACACTTCCAGATGGAATTTCAGATCCTTGCCGGCGCCGATCTCGTCCAGGTCGATCTGGGGACGGTCGACGGGATGCAGGTCATATTCCTTCACGGCCGCTTCATACACGTCCGGGAAAAGCAGTTCAAACGCGTCATCATAGAAAACGCCTTCTCCGTACAGCGTCTCAATCATTCTCCGGGGGGCCTTGCCCTTGCGGAATCCGGGAACATTAATCCGGCCGCGCAGCTTCAGATAAGCTTTCTGCATTGCCTCGTCAAACTGTTCGGCAGGGACGGTGAACGTCAGTTTCGCTTTGTTTCCGGAAACCTTCTCATAGGTATGGCTCATGAATATCTTTCCTCCTGAATCTTGTCAGATAACCTTCAGCGCATAACACGCCGGATGGGATTGTAACACAAGTACGGCGCCTTTGCAACTCTTTCCCTTCCGATAAAAAAGCACGGAACCCGTCCGGATTCCGCGCTGCGAAAAAACGCGTATTTTTCAGCTGACGCCCATCATGCGGTGGAGTACTTCCTGGTACGCCTCGGCCACGTTATCCATATCGCGGCGGAACCGGTCCTTGTCCAGCGGTTCATGGGTGCTGCTGTCCCAGAAGCGGGCTGTATCGGGCGTGATTTCGTCCGCCACAATGATCCGCCCGTGATACCGGCCGAACTCGAGCTTGAAATCGATCAGTTCAATATTGATTTCCTTCAGGTAGGCCATCAGGAGCCCGTTCACCTTCAGGCAGGTGCTGTCGATCTGCGCCATTTCCTCCGGCGTGGCCGCCTTCATCGCGTAGATATGCGTATGGTTGATCATGGGATCCACGTCCATATCCGTGTCACGCAGAACGTATTCCACCACCGGCGGTTCCAGCTTCTGCCCTACGGGAAGCCCCGTGCGCACGGCCAGATTCCCGGCCACCCGGTTGCGGATCTTGACCGCGAAGGGAAGCATGTCGCAGCGCTTCACCAGGCTGTGGCGCGCGTCGATCTTCTCGATAAAGTGACTTTCAATCCCGTTGCTTTCCAGCAGGGAAAAAAGATGCTCGCACACAGCGTTGTTCACTTCGCCCTTTCCGAGGATCCTGCCCCGTTTCAGGCCGTGAAAAGCCATTGCCTCATCTTTGAAATAAACGATCGCCTTGTCCGGATCATCCGTCGCGTATACCTTTTTTCCTTTTCCTTCGCGCAAAATCATCCCGATTTCAGGCATCCGGCGTATCCTCCGTTTTTAAGCTTTGAACGTCTGTATTTTATCATTCTGTGCTTTTTTTCTCAAGACGGGCAAATTGTCATGTCTTTCACCCAAAAAGGACAAAGAACGGACGTTTTTCGCTGTTTGAGCAAAAACGTTCGTCTTTGTGCCCTTGCACCGCCTCCGGGAAACAGGTAAAATAGAAGGCGGCCCGCCTGCGGACGGGCCGGAAATGACATACATGAAACTTCGGAGGATTTGAATGGATCATTACGGAAAAGCCCGCCGTGACGGGCTTCGCATTTATACAGCCGCACTGCAGGCGCATGAGGACCCCTATCTCCCCGTGCTGGAGAAGAAGGTCCCTGAGCTGGCTTCCCTCGCCCGGCTCTCCCTTGGCGTGATCTCTGTCCCGCTGTCCCGGGTGCTCGGCTCTGTATCGGAAGGGCGCTCCAAGGCATTCACGAAAAACTTTCTGCCGATTCTCGATGGCGGAAGCGAATTCGCCGCCAAATGGGACCGCCTGTATGAAAGCGTCGAGTCCGAGGGTGTAAGGCAGCCGGTTACCGCCCTGGAGTATCTCGGATACTACTACATTATTGAAGGAAACAAGCGTGTCTCCGTCATGAAAGCCAACGGTGCGAAGGAGATCGAAGCGGATGTGTCCCGCGTCATCCCGCCCCGGACAGAGGATCCGGAGATCGTTTCCTATTATGAATACTGTGACTTCACGAAGGAAACCGGCCTCTACGCCATCCTGTTCACCCGTCCCGGCTCCTATCAGAAACTGGTCTCCCTGCCGGGGATGAAAGCCGGCGAAAAGTGGACGGAGGACGAGATCCTTTCCCTCCGTAAAATTTACGCTTATTTCTCCGAAGCTTATGAAACGCTGCTGAAGGATCATCCGTCCCTTCCGACGGGCGACGCATTCCTCACCTACCTGACCGCCTTCGGATACAGGGAAGTCAGGGACGATGATCTGGATAAAACCAGGGACCGCGTCCGCCTGATGGCCCGCGAGTTCGAAACCCATGACGGGCGTGTGAACCTGGTGATGGACCGGGCCGATCCAACGGCGGCCATGCCGATCATCGCCTCCCTTTTCTCCCCTTCCAAAGTGAAGGCCGCATTCCTGTTCAACCGGCCCGTCGAGGATTCCGCCTGGAATTACTGGCACAACCTGGGGCGGCTGGAAGCGGAGGAGAAGCTGGGCGGAAAGCTGGAGACGACCGCCTGTATCGTTCCCTCCCGCACGGACTTTGAGGAAACCGTGGAACGGCTGATCAAAGACGGGTATACCGCTTTCTTCGCCACCTCGCCCGTCATGCTCAACAGCACCATCCAGCCGGCGCTGACGCATCCGGATATCCGTTTCCTCTGCTGCTCGCTCCTTTCCAGCTATACCAATATCCGGACCTACTATATGCGGTTCTACGAGGCCAAGTTCCTGCTGGGGCTGGCTGCCGGCATTCTCTCCGATAACGGAAAAATCGGCTACATCGCCGACTTCCCGATTTACGGATCCCCCTCCGCGGTGAACGCGTTCGCGCTCGGCGCCCGGATGGTCAATCCGAAGGCAAAGATCTATATGAACTGGTTCTCCGCCTCCTGGTATGACGACAAGCATCCTTTCCTGGATCCTGAAATCCGCGTCATCTGCAACCGGGACATCACCGCCCCGAAATATGACGCCCGGGATTACGGTCTCTATGTCCGCAAGGGCCGGAGCATCGTCAATATGGCGATGCTGGTTCCGCGCTGGGGCCTGTTCTACCGCCTGATCTGCGAGATGATCCTGAACGGAACGTTCAACCCGGCGGAAAACAGGCAGAACGCCACCAACTACTGGTGGGGCATCGGCTCCCATATCCTGGACGTGGCTTTCTCCGCCCGCTTTGATCCCTACGCAGCGCGGATCATCCATCACTTCCGCCAGGAACTGAAAGAAGGCTCCTTCACCCCCTTTGAAGGGGAAATCCGGGATCAGGCCGGGAATCTCCGCTGCGAAGCGGACCGCCGCCTGACGCCGGCTGAAATCCTCTGCATGGATTATCTTGTGGACAATGTGGTCGGCTCCTTCCCGAAGGAGAGCGAGCTCATCGAGTCCGCCCGTCCGCTGGTTCGGCTTCAGGGAATCCACGGGGAACTGATGCCCGAACTTTCCTCCTTCAGCTGGAACAGAAAGTGAGCGTGCAGCATGCGGATTCTGGCCATATCGGATGAGCCCTCCCCGAAGCTGTGGGGCGAGCACTGCAGGGATGCGCTTGCAGGCGTGGATCTGATCCTCTCCGCAGGGGATCTGCCTTCTTCCTACCTGTCTTTCCTGACCTGCTTCACGAATGCGCCGGTCATCTATGTGCACGGTAATCACGACGATCATTACGAACAGAAACCGCCGGAAGGATGCCTTTGCGCAGACGGCAAAATCCTCCTGGTTAAAGGAGTCCGGATCCTCGGCCTCGGCGGCAGCTACCGCTACCGTCCGGACTGTACCCATATGTATACTGAAAAGGAAATGGCCGCGCGGATCGCCTCCATGCGCCGGAAAATCCGCGCAGCCGGCGGCTTTGACATTCTGCTGACCCATTGCCCGATCCGCGGGCTCGGCGACGAGGACAGTCTTTCCCACCGCGGCTTTGAATGTTTCGGCCCCCTGCTGGAGAAATGGCATCCCGCCGTCATGGTTCACGGGCATATGCACCAGGCTTATACCGCCTTTTTCAAACGGCAGCAGGAATACAGCGGCGTCCCCGTTATCAATGCTTCCACATCCTTCGAGTTTGACCTTCCGGAAACCCCGGACAAAAAAGACCCTTCGCGGAGAGGCGTCCGCATGATGGAAAAAATGAGCCGGTTCGAATAAACCGAACCGGCTCCTTCTTTTTCTCCGTATCCAGGCCGCTCACCCGCAGTACTTCGCTTCAAACTCCTCCGCCTTCAGCGGTTTGTCGAAGAAGTATCCCTGCAGGAGCACTTTGCCGAAGCCCTTCAGGTAATCCCGCAGCTCCGCGGTCTCCACGCCTTCAAAGCACAGCAGCATATCGTTCTTTTCCGACAGGCGGACGAGCATCTCCGCGAACTTTGTATCATTTTCATTGTCGCGCATATGCGAGGTGAATTCCATATCCAGCTTGATTTCATTCACGTTCAGATGCAGCAGCAGGTCAATGGTGGAGAATCCGGTACCCATATCATCCAGCGCCACGCGCAGCCCGGCTTTCCGCAGTTCCTCCACCCGCTGTCTCAGCACGGAGAATTCCATTTCCTTGCAGCGCTCCGTCAGCTCGAGGATCAGGTGCTCCGGCGGGAAATCCTCCTCTTTCAGGAGGGTCAGCACCCGCGAAACGAAATCGTCCTCGTAAAGCTGCAGGGCGGTGATATTGACATTGATATTGAATTCAGGCAGCTTCTGCCGGATCCGCGCCGCCTGCCGCAGCGCCATCCGGATAATATCGAATCCGAGTTCCGTATAGCCCGGATCGCTTTCGAGGAAGGAAATAAACCGTCCCGGCGGGACTTCGCCGTAGGCCGGCGATTCGTAGCGCAGCAGCGCCTCCGCCCCGGTTACCTTTTCTGTCTGCGCGTCCATGATCGGCTGGAGGCGTACAAAGAAGCGGCTCCGGTCTGTCAGACAGTCGTTGTGCACCGTGCGGAGCAGCATCGCGTTCTCCTCCTGCAGATCCCCCGACTTGCGGAAGAAAACGCCCGTGCAGCCCTGTTCGTAGGCGGCTTCCTCCGTGATATAGGCAAGCGCGCTCCGGACTGACTCCACATCATTCAGAAGGGCATCCGGCAGCTCGACGGCGCCGGCGTAAAGGCTCAGCGGAACAATCCGGTTTCCGGTCATCACGCCGCCTTTGCAGCCTTCCCGGATCCGGCCGAACACTTCGTCCGCAGTGCTCCGGTCGTTTCCGTCAAGAAGGAAAATAAAGCTCCGTCTTTCGGAATAGACTTCGCCGTGGTCTTTCACCGCTTTCAGGCAGATCGTGGCTGTGGAATGCAGGACGGCGTCCGACTCATCCGGCCCGAAGAGCATCCGGGTCCGGTTCAGGTTGCGGATCTCCATCCGCATGATCACGAGAGGTTTTCCTGCAGGAATCACTTCCTCCAGTTTTTCCCGCAGCGCCCGTTCATTCAGCAGGCCGGTGATGGGCTCCCGCGTCTGCGGCGCGCCATGGTTCACAATATAGCCGGAGAAAATGTCCGGCTCCCCGTCCCTGCCGTGATACAGTCCGCCGCGGCAGGTCACGTCCACATAGGCGCCGTCCTTGCCCTTCGCCCGGTATTTGAAGAAGTGAAAATCCTTCAGGCCCTTCAGCGTCATCCGGAGATCCTGCGAATAGCCGTCCCGGTCCGCCGGATGCACATGCTCAATCCACTTGCTTGAGAAATCCTGTATGAATTCGCCTTCCAGGCCGAAGAAAGACACCATGGCCGGCGCCACGCGGGTCACGCTTGTTTCCAGATTGGTCATATAGGGATAGTATTCCTCGCTGGTCAGGCACATCGCGTCAAACACGCGGTCTGTCAGGCCGTAAAGGTTCAGGCGCGTTCCGTTTTCATGCACGGTTCCGACAGCAACTTCCCGCTTCAGTTCGGTCTTGTTGCGGTACATCATGTAATCCGCGACCCGCAGCACGTCCCGCAAATTGTTGTATTTCGTGTCGGATACGGCGTAGCCAATCGCAAGCTCCGGCTGGTACGCGCCGCGCTCGCCTTCGCGCATGCAGGCGTCGTGAACGCGCTGGATATCCCGGACAACGGTCTTTTCGTCCGTTTTGCGGTAAATGGCCAGGAACTCATCCCCGCCCATCCGGTAGATATGCGTCGCCTGTTTCATGTTCAGCACCAGCAGCGCAGCCACTTTGCCGATATAGGCGTCGCCCTCCTGATGTCCGAAAAGGCCGTTGATGGAACGGAGATTGTTGATATCAATAAAAACAAACGTAAATGGGATCGTCCGGTCCTTCAGAAATTCAGCGTCGTATTCCTGCATGTCGTGTTCGTAGCTGGAACGGGAGCCGAGGCCGCTGAGCGCGTCCATCATGATTTTCCTTTCCAGCACGGCGGCCGGGTTTTCCAGCGAGAAGAAGAAACCGAGCGTGATCACCGTGATCGCGGCGCCGGTAAACAGGAATTCCTTGACGAAGATCTGTACCAGCTCCACCGCGATCAAAAGGAGCAGCATCGGCACCAGCAGCCTTTTCAGATTCTTGCCGACGGTATTCCGGTTGATCAGGATCATCACCGTGGCCGAAACGAAGAACAGGAAACAAAGCGAAAAGCCGACGGCCGCCGCGGTGCCGGTGCTGGCGTAGGTCCCGTCGAATGCAGTATATTCGATTTTCAGCACGCCGGTCAGTAGCAGGATCACATAGACGGCAATCATCGCGTCGGCCGCGATTCGTATATTCCTGTCCTTCCCGGGATAGCAGAGATTGGAAACGTATGCCAGGATTTCCGCGGAGAACAGCATCGCGGACAGATAGAAAACAATGTGGGCTGTATCGTTCACCCAGGGCGGCGTCGCCGCCGGGTGATTCACAGTCCACACAGTAACTGCATCCATGATGACATGCACCATGGCAAAAGTCATGATTAAATTGAAGAGACGCCCGTCCTTCCCCATGCGGAATGATCTGGATACAAACAACAGATAAACCAGCAGGATCAGGCAGACGATCTCAGTCCTCAGAATCAGGATGGGGTTCATCAGCGGAACTGCCCCTTTCTGTCGGATCAGTCGTCACGCATCCATTGATTTTCCGACAGTATATCCTCTTCCCCCGAATTCAGGATATATGCAACATGCCGTTCGTCCGGCACGGTTTCTTCGGATAAATCAAAGCGTTCTGGCGGCACATGAAGGCCGATATGTTCCTTATTCCTGATAATTTTGACATAATCTGCAATGCTTGTCAATCTTTTTTCAAGTTCCACGCCGAACGGCGCCGGAACCGGCGAGCAATGATTGTCCGATCCGGCGGTCATGACCAGTCCTTTTTTCCGGCCCATCCGGTACGCCCGGGCGTCGTCGAGCGCCTCATTGCCGCAGTTGGCCGCCTCAATACCGTCGCAGAAGAGCGTCCCGAGGCGGATGCGGTCCATGTATCCGCGGATCCGGAAGGGATGCGCCTGGATCACGCAGCCGCCGGCTTTATGCACCTCTTCCAGCTGCTGCCGGCGGGTCCAGTGTTCCATCTCGGGATGCGCGAGCATATATTCCTTCGTCAGGCCGTAAACAAGATACTCATCCCCGGCGAAATTCTGCTCCAGGCCGAAGAACACGTCCAGGCCGGCCCGGTCCCCTTCCGCCTTCGCGTCCTCATATCCGCTCCAGAACCAGTTGATCCGGTCTTTCCATGGAAGATTCCGGTCCACGGCGGTGTTGCCCCTGAAAAAATGATCGGTCATGATGATCCCGGCATACCCGATATCCCGGTAAAAATGGACATGTTCCTTCCCGGTGCTCCTGCCGCATTTGCTGGCCAGGCAGGTATGCATGTGGGTTTCATACAAAAATGGCATGGCGTCCTCCTTCGGTTGCATCCATGCCATTATAGTCATTTACGGTTTTTTTGTCACCGGTTTTTCATCCCGGATTTGCCTTCTTTTTCATTTTCTCCGCGGCTTTTTTCAGTTTCCCCGCTCCAGGAGGCCGGTCAGGTAAAGGAACTCTTCCTTGTAGCTGTCCCCCTTCACGCTTTCGCAGTCCCGCAGCAGCTCCAGGGCGCTTTCATACGTCGCGGTACCCTTCCATTCGCTGTCGCGCAGGATCATGCCAACTTCCGTAACCGCCGCGGCGAACTTCATGTTGTCGCTGAGCGTTTCCGCGGGGGTGCTGTCCACTTTGTATTCGTACAGTTTGCTCTCCGTGCCTTCAGGTTCCTTGGCGCGGATGCTGACGGTCAGCATTTCCCCTTCCGGATCCCCTGCCGCGGTCTGATAACGGGTTTCCGCCGCGCCGAAGTCAAAGTCCGAATCCGCCGGAACGATCTCGTAGAGCGCGGTCATCCGGTGGCCGCTGCCGATTTCGCCGCCGTCCTTGGTATCGTCCGCGAAATCCTCCGCCGCCAACAGCCGGTCTTCATAGCCGATCAGCCGGTAGCCCTTCACATGCGCCGGGTTGAAATCCACCTGGATCTTCACGTCCTTCGCCACAGTGATGAAAGTTCCGCCGCCTTCAGTCACCAGGGCCTTGCGGGCCTCGTGAATCGTGTCCACATACCAGCAGTTGCCGTTGCCGTAGTCGGCCAGGGCTTCCATTTTGTTGTCCTTGTAGTTGCCCATTCCGAAGCCGAGACAGGTCAGGCCGATCCCGCTCTTCCGCTTCTCTTCCACCATCTTCACCAGGTCGCCCTCGCTGGTGACGCCCACGTTCAGATCACCGTCCGTAGCCAGAAGAATCCGGTTCACGCCGCCTTCGACATAGTATTTCTCCGCGATCTCATAAGCCCGGGTGATTCCGGCGGATCCGTTGGTGGCGCCGCCTGCTTCCAGTTCGGAAACCGCTTCCATGATCTCCGTCTTTCCCTTTCCGGCAACCTGCACGCCTTCAATCACGACCCGGTCCTGGCTGGCGTACGCCACGATGGACACGGTGTCCTCCGGCCGCAGATCTTCCAGCAGCATCAGGAACGCGCGTTTCACCAGATCCAGCCGATCCGCGCCGTACATGCTTCCGGAGGTATCGATCAGGAACACCAGGTTGTGTCCGGGCAGGTTATCCCGCTCCGCGGTTTTCGCCTGCAGACCGATCTGCAGCAGCTTCGTCCGGCTGTTCCACGGGCAGTCTGCGTATTCGATCGTCACGCCGAAGGGGTCGTTTCCTTCCGGCTGCCGGTAATCATAATGGAAATAGTTCAGCATTTCCTCAATCCGGACGCTGTCGGCCGGAATGTCTTCCCCGTTCAGGATCCGGCGCCGCAGCTGGGCGTAGGAGGAGGTGTCCACATCCGCCGCGAAGGTGGAAAGCGGAGAGGTCAGTGTGCTCAGGAAACGGTTGCTTTCAATGCGGCTGTATTCGTCCGTATTGAATGCAGGCCATTCGGGCATGCCGGCCGCCGCATAGGTTTTTGCCATGCCGCCCGTCATCGCCATGCTGCTGTCGTAATATGCGCCGGCTTCCGTCAAGGCCTCTTCGTATACATCGTTGCCGTAGGTATATTCCCCGGCGTGCCGGGTGGCTGTCTCCAGCACGCTGCGGGTAACGCCGTCCGCCATCCCGGTCACCAGCAGGCCGTTCCGCCGCTGGAAATACCGGACCGCTTCCTCGGTCGCTTCGTCATAAATCCCGGTAGCTTCGCCCTGCAGGTATTCCAGTTCGATCAGCTTTTCCTGGAGCCGGGTCACTTCTTCTCCCCTGTCTCCCGGCCGGAGGATTCCGTCGTCGGCCAGGGCCGCCGTCGCCGCCATGGACAGCAGCATTACCAGCGCTGTCAGAATCGCAGTCCATTTCTTCATCATGGTTTTCTTCCCCTTTCATGTTCCGGTTCTTCCGGTCTCATCCTGTCAGACGAAAGCCGGCGGGAAAAGTTCCCCGCCGGCAAAAAATATTTTTTATATCGGACAAGACTGCAGAAACGTATCCCGGTCTTCCACCGTTTCAAAACGGAAAGCGATGTTTTCCTTTTGATGCGCGTCGCTCGACAGAAGCATTTTCCCGCCCTTTTCCCGGAGATACTGCCGGATCTCCGGCGACGGGTACGGCGACGTGCGGTATCCGCGGCTGATCGCCCCCATGTTCACCTCGAACGGTTTCCCGGTCTGCAGCAGCGCGTCCGCGGCCTGCTGCCAGGCCCGCACGTAGCGCGGATGATGCAGATCCATCGCCGGATCCGTCTCAATAAACTTGGTGATCAGGTCAAAATGCCCGATGATATCGCACTTCGTGACCTCCGCCACCCGGGCTTCCGCCGCATAAAACGCTTCCGCCAGGGAATACATATCCCCGCCGAAGTATTTTTCCGCGCCTTCCCGCAGCTTCTCTGCCGTCCAGTCGATGCTGATCCGGTGACCGTCCGGCATGGGCAGCCAGTGCACGGAGCCGATGGTATAGTCATAGTCCGTGAAATCGTCGGTCAGGAAATCCCGCTCCAGCCCGCACAGCACGCGGATCTGCCCGGCGTACTTTTCTTTCAGCCGCGCGATCTCCGCCTTGTAGATCCTGTTTTCCTCCAGCTTCATGCCGCAGGGATCCCCGGAGCTGTGGTCGGAAATGCCCACCGTATCCAGTCCCAGGCGGATGGCTTGCTGAACCATCTCCTCCGCCGTATTCTTTCCGTCGGAGAAGACCGTATGCATATGCAGGTCGAACATCAGGTCATTTTCTCCTGTTTCACTTTGTGGTCGATCACATGCCGGCCTGCCAGCTCCCGGTGGATATCCTCCAGGGAAATGCCTGCCTCGATCATCAGCACCATCACATGATAGGTCAGGTCCGCGATCTCGTAGATCGTTTCTTTCCGGTCCCGGTCCTTGGCCGCGATAATCACCTCGGTGGATTCCTCGCCGACCTTCTTCAGAATCTTGTCCAGGCCCTTTTCGAACAGATAGGTCGTATAGGAGCCTTCCTTCTTCTCGGTCTTGCGCCCCCGGATCAGGGTCATCAGGCCGTCCAGCGAAAACTCATGCCGCTCGTCGCTTTCCCAGACCACGTCGTTAAAGCAGCTTTCGGTGCCCAGATGACAGGCCGGTCCGTCCTTCTCCACCTTGACAATCAGCGCGTCCCGGTCGCAGTCCGCCGTAATGGAGACAATATGCTGGTAATTCCCGCTCGTCTCACCCTTCAGCCACAGTTCCTGCCGGCTCCGGCTCCAGAAGCAGGTCAGTCCTTTCTCCATGGAAATCTGCAGGCTCTCCCTGTTCATATAGGCGAGCGTCAGCACTTTCCCGTTTTCCGCGTCCACCACAATCGCGGGAATCAGTCCCTTTTCGTCAAACTTCAGTTCGTCAATCTTCAGCATTGTTCTCTTTTCCTCCCCAGCTGCATCCTGTTATATCCGTGCCGGTATTCCGTTCCGTTTCATCTCCGCTTTCAGGTCGCTGATCCGGACCTCCCCGAAGTGGAAGATCGAGGCGGCCAGTCCGGCGTCCACCCCGGGCAGCGTATGGAACAGCGTAATGAAGTCTTCCGTCTTTCCCGCGCCGCCGGAGGCGATCACCGGCACCTTCACCACGCTGCAGACCTTCTCAAGCAGTTCCAGGTCAAATCCCTGTTTCACGCCGTCCGTGTCCATGGAATTCACCACGACCTCCCCGGCCCCGTCCCCGACGCACCGCCGGATCCACTCGATGGCCTCCATGCCCGTGTTCTCCCGTCCGCCCTTGGCGAAGATCCGGAACACGCCGTCCACCCGCTTCACATCCACGCTCAGCACGACGCACTGATCGCCGTAAAGCTTCGCGGCCTTCCCGACCAGCGAAGGATCCCGGATCGCGCCGGAATTCACGGACACCTTGTCCGCACCGCATTTCAGCACCCGGTCAAAATCCGCCGTAGTGTTGATGCCGCCGCCAACCGTCAGGGGAATGAATACCGTCCGCGCCGTTTCGGTCAGAATTTCCGTAAACAGCGAGCGCCCTTCAGCCGAAGCGGTGATGTCGTAGAAAACGAGCTCGTCCGCGCCGTTTTCGCTGTAATACTTCGCCAGCTCCACCGGGGAAGCGACGTCCCCCAGCCGCTGGAAGTTCACTCCCTTGACCACGCGCCCGTCCTTCACGTCCAGGCAGGGAATAATTCTTTTTGTAATCACCTTGCAATTTCCATCGCTTTCTTCAGATCAATATCGCCGGTATAGTAGGCCTTGCCGATAATCGCGCCGTAGAGGTTCATATTCCGCAGGCTCTGCACGTCCGCCAGCGACGAAACTCCTCCGGACGCCGTAATCTGCAGCCGGAAGCGCTCCGACAGCATCCGGTACATCTCCCGGTTCGTTCCGCGCATGGCCCCGTCGCGCGAGATATCCGTGCAGATCACGGTGGCGACGCCGATCTCCTGCATCTTTTCGCAGAAGGCTTCGAGCGTTACGCCGGACTGCTCTGTCCATCCCCGCACCGCGACGAATCCGTCCCGGATATCCGCGCCGACAGCAATCCGGTTCCCGTGTTTTTCCACGGCAGCCCGCAGGAAATCCTCGTTTTCCACCGCGGCTGTTCCGAGAATCACCCGGTCGAGCCCGGCGTCCAGGTAGCGGTCCGCGACCTCCATGCTGCGGATACCGCCGCCGATTTCGCAGAACAGGCCTGTGCTCTCCCGGATTCTCAGCACCGCCGGAAGATTCGGCGTCCCGCCGTTCCGGGCGCCTTCCAGATCCACAAGGTGGGCGTGGGTGGCGCCGCAGGCTGCGAAATCCTTTGCGATTTCTTCCGGATGTTCGCTGTAAACCGTCATCTGCGTATAGTCACCCCTGAACAGCCGGACCGCCTTTCCTTCAAACAGGTCGATCGCCGGAAACAGAATCATCTTTCCGCCTCCGTTTCACAAAATGCCTTCAGCATCTTCAGTCCGACGTCTCCGCTCTTCTCCGGATGAAACTGGCAGCCGTATACGTTTCCCCGTCCGACGCAGGCCGTCAGGTCCGCGCCGTATTCCGTGGAGGCGAGGAGGGATTCCCCGCATTCCACTGCGCTGTAGGAATGAACGAAATAGACGTATTCGCCGTCCTTCGTGTATTTCAGCAGCGGGGACTGCCGGACGATTTTCAGCGCGTTCCATCCCATCTGCGGAATCTTCAGACTCCCCGGAATTCTTTCGGCAATCGGCCGGATCTCGCCCTTCAGCAGGCCGAGTCCCTTATGCTCGCCGTATTCGAAGCTGCGCTCAAAGAGCAGCTGCATTCCCAGGCAGATGCCCATCAGCGGCTTTCCGCGTCCGGCCTCTTCGCAAACCACCCGGTCCAGGCCGGTCTGCCGCAGTTTGTCCGCCGCGTCCCCGAAAGCGCCGACGCCCGGCAGGATGACGCGGTCCGCCCGGCGGATCGCTTCCGGATCGGAAGTCACCTCCGCCGTCTCGCCGATCGCGGCGAAGGAAGAGCGCAGGGAAAACAGGTTTCCCACTCCGTAATCGATGATCGCGACCATCAGAGGACTCCTTTCGTGGAGGGGATCTCACCGGCGCATTCCGGATCGATCTTCACCGCGGCGCGCAGGCTGCGGGCGACGCTCTTGAAGGCGCCCTCGATGATATGATGGCTGTTGCTTCCGGCCAGCTGGCGGATATGCAGCGTGCAGCGCGCGTTGTGCGCCAGCGCCCGGAAAAACTCTTCCGTCAGCTCCGTGTCAAAAGTCCCGACTTTTTCCGTCGGAATCCGCAGGTCGTATACCAGCAGTCCGCGGCCGGAAAGATCAGCCGCGCTCAGGATCAGGCTTTCATCCATTGGCAGGATCATCTGGCCGTAGCGCAGGATCCCCTTTTTTTCGCCCAGCGCCCTGTCAAAAGCCTGGCCCAGAGCGATGCCGATATCTTCCGTCGAATGATGATCGTCCACCCGGGTATCGCCCTTGCAAAGAACTTCCAGATCAAATCTCCCGTGCCGGGCAAACAGCTCCAGCATATGGTCCAGGAAACCGACGCCGGTATCGATTCTGCAGCTGCCGTTCCCGTCCAGATCCAGCTTCACCCGGATATCCGTTTCCCCGGTTTTCCGAATAATCTCCGCCTGCCTCATTCCGATTTTCTCCTTTATCCGATTCTGTCCGCCGGAAATCCCGTCGGATTGCCGGTCACTGAACATCCGCGGCGATCTCCGCGGCTGCCGCGACCAGGGCTTCCATCTGCGCGTCCGTTCCGACCGAAATCCGGTTGTAATCCCGGATCCGTTCCACGTTGAAATGGCGGACCAGGATTCCGCGCTCCCGCAGCTTGCGGTACACCGTCTCGCCGGGGATGGCCGGATGCTTCACAAACAGGAAGTTCGCGCTCGAAGGCGTCATCTCAAACCCGATCTTTTCCAGGGCCGCAGCGGTGCGCTTCCGGGTGATGATGATCTTCCTGCAGTTTTTCGTATTGTAATCGTCGTTCTCCAGGCAGGCTTTCCCGGCCGCCAGCGTCATGGAATCCAGGTTATAGGGGTTGGTGGAATACCGGATGGTTTCCAGATCCCGGATAATCTCCGTATTCGCGACGCCGTAGCCCAGCCGGCCGCCGGCCAGCGAGCGGGATTTGGAAAAGGTCTGCGTCACGAGCAGGTTGTCGTATTCCCGGATCAGGGGAACGCAGCTTTCCGCACCGAAATCCACATACGCTTCGTCCACAACCACGACATTGTAGGGGTTTGCCTGCAGGATCCGTTCAATCTGTTCCCGGCCCAGCGCGATGCCTGTCGGCGCGTTGGGATTGGCCAGAAAAATGGTTCCCGCCGCGTTCAGGTAGTCTTCCACGCGGACCGTCAGATCCTCCTGCAGCGGGATCTCCCGGAACGGCAGCTGATTCACATGCGCGAACACCGGATAGAACCCGTAGGTGATATCCGGAAAAACCGCCGGGATATGCCGGTCGCAGAAGGCCATGAACGCAAAGTTCAGCACTTCGTCCGATCCGTTTGACATCACCAGTTCCTCCGGCCTGACACCGAGGCGGGCCGCCAGGGTCTTCCGGATTTCCAGGCATTCCGGATCCGAATACAGGTGCAGGGTGCGGGCCGCAGCCTCCGCGGCTTCGGCAACCGCGGGATGAGGCGGAAAAGCGTTCTCATTCGTATTCAGCTTGATGTACTTCTGATCCTTCGGCTGTTCCCCCGGAACATAAGCCTTCAGGTCCGTGAACTTTTCCGAGAAAAAACGGCTCATCCTGTATCGCTTCCCTTCCTGCCAGACAGATCATCCCGGACAGATCATTCCATCCGGATCATCGCGCTCCGCGCGTGCCCGGTCAGCCCTTCCTTTTCGGCAAAGGCGGCCACATCCTTCGCGACCCGGGCCAGCGCGTCCTTCGTATAATAAGTATACTGCGTTTTCTTTACAAAGTCATCCACGCTCAGCGGGCTGGAGAAGCGGGCGGTTCCCTGTGTCGGCAGGGTGTGGTTCGGTCCGGCCAGATAATCGCCGAGCGCTTCCGGGCAGTTCCGGCCGAGGAATACCGATCCGGCGTGCCGGATGCTGTCCAGGTAGTCGAAGGGATTGTCCACGCAGAGCTCCAGATGCTCCGGCGCGATTTCATTGGCAATCTCAATGGCGGCCCGCAGGTCGTCGGCCACGATAATCTTTCCGTTGCGGTCCACGGATTCCCGTGCGATCGCGCAGCGGGCCAGCAGCGGAATCTGCCGTTCGATTTCCGCCTGCACCGCCTCCGCCAGCGCCTGCGAATCCGTCACCAGCACCGCGCTGGAAACTTTGTCGTGCTCCGCCTGGCTCAGCAGGTCCGCGGCCACCTGGGCTGCGTCGGACGCGCCGTCCGCCACCACCAGGATTTCGCTGGGCCCGGCGATCATGTCGATGGACACCATTCCGTATACCTGGCGTTTGGCCTCCGCCACAAACATGTTTCCGGGACCGACGATCTTGTCCACTTTCGGAACGGATTCGGTACCGAAGGCCAGCGCGGCGATGGCCTGCGCGCCGCCGGCTTTCACGATCCGGTCCGCTCCGGCAACCGACGCGGCGGCCAGGATGGCCGGATTGATCTTTCCGTCCGGTCCGGGGGGCGTCGTCAGGATCACTTCCTTCACGCCCGCGATCTTTGCGGGAATCACGTCCATCAGCACGCTGGAAGGATAGGCGGCGGTTCCGCCGGGCACATACAGGCCGGCCCGGTCCACCGGGATCACCTTCTGGCCCATGATGACGCCGTCCTCATCATTAATAATGAAGGAATTGCGCACCTGCCGGCTGTGGAATTTCCGGATATTGGACGCGGCACGCTCCAGGATCCGGATAAAGTCCGGATCCGTTGCGGAAAGCGCTTCCTGCATTTCCTCCGGCGTCACGGTCAGGCTCTCCGGCGCCGCGTGGTCGAACTTCGCGGTATATTCCCGCAGGGCTTCGTCTCCCCGCTCCCGTATATTGCGGAGAATCTCCGCCACCTTGTCCGTCACGTTCATCGTGGGCATCGAGCGGGCGAAGATTTCACTGTTCGGCACTTCCCCGTATTTCATGATCCGGATCATGGCTGTTCCACTTCCTTCCTGATTCCTTCCGTCAGCCGCTCAATCTGTGCGGTCTTGAACTTAAATCCCGATTTGTTGGCGATCAGCCGCGCGGAAATCGGCATGATCGTCTCGATGACTTCCAGGTGGTTTTCCCGCAGGGTGGTCCCGGTCTCCACGATATCGACGATCACGTCGGACAGGCCGAGGATCGGCGCGATTTCAATGGAACCGTTCAGGTGGATAATGTCGATGTCCCGTCCGCGGGAAGTGTAGAAATCCCGGGCGATCCGGCTGAACTTGGTCGCCACCCGCAGCGTCCGGTCCGGATTGTCCCGGAACTGTTCCGGCGCCGCCACCGCCATCCGGCACTTTCCGACATTCAGGTCCAGCAGTTCATAGACCTCCGGGCGGTACTCCATCAGGATATCCTTCCCGGCCACGCCGACGTCCGCCGCGCCGCGCTCGACGTAGATCGCCACGTCGGAAGGCTTGACCCAGAAATAACGGACGCCTGCCTCCTCGTTGTCAAAAATCAGCTTCCGGCTGTTCTCCAGCAGCGCCGGACAGGGAAAGCCCGCCTTTTCGAACATGGCGTATACTTTTTCCCCGAGCCGCCCCTTGGGCAGCGCCACATTAATCATCCGTCCTTCCTCCTTCCGCGAGGCGCTCCAGCATGTTCAGGAACACCGCAAATCCGACCGCCCGGTCCCGCCGTCCCATCCGGCGCATCAGCCGGTCGTACTGCCCGCCGGAAAGCACGCTGTCCGGAATGCCGCTGATAAAGCCCTTGAAAGCAATCCCGTTGTAATACTTTACGTCGCCGGAAGCGGAAAAATCGATCCGGATTTTGTTCTCCGCCTCCTTGCCCGCAAACGACGCCGCTGCCTGCGCCAGTTCCTCGGCGTATTCAGCGGTCCCGTTTTCCTCAGCCAGGCGGCGGATCTTCGGCATTACGCTCCGGGGCGATCCGTACAGGGAGAGCAGCTGCCGGAGCGGTTCCCCGGCGTTTTCCGCTTTTCCGTAATCCGCGCAGATCCTGCTGATTCCGTGCAGATTTTTTTCCACCGCGCACTGCAGCAGCTCCTCGCGCATCTTTTCATCGGAAGCGATCGCGTCCACAAAGGCCCCGAGCATGCCGAGGTGGCTGATCTCCAGCACATACTCCTCCGAGCACAGCCGGAGGCTTTCCGCCGCCAGCATCAGGATCTCCGCGATGCAGGCGTTGTCGATTTCCCCCATGCACTCCACGCCGACCTGCGTCATTTCGCGGAATCCGTCCTCCGCAGACGCGACCCGGTAGACGTTTTCGTGATAATACATTTTCCGCAGCGTTCCGGGAAGATCCCGGGTGTTCTTGACAATGGAGAGCGTAACGTCCGGCTTCAGGGCCATCAGCCTCCCGTTTGTATCGGTAAAAGTAATAACACCTTCGGAGAAAAGGAAATCCTTGTTCCTGCTGTACAGGTCGTACTCCTCAAACTTTCCCATCCGGTACCGGCTGTAGCCGTAACCGGCGTACAGGGAACGGAGCAGGAAACCGATCCTCTCCTGGGAGTCCATGACCCTTTCTTCAATCTGCATGATTCTTTCCGCCTTTCCGGTATCCACAATGGATGAATTATACATCAATTCCTGATGGATGGACAGGGTTCCTTTCGAATACTTCGCCATGCTAACACTTTATCGCGCTAAAGTCAAGCTATTTTTTCAGGAAATCTTTCGGGTTTACCGACGTTCCGTGCCGCACCGTCCCATGTTTGAGATGAAAAATACAAAAAATTATGTCATTGTCGGGAGAATTGTTAACTATTCTGTGTCGAAAGTGTAATCTTTTCAAACTTATTTCTTCACCGTTCCTCGTTTATAATACAGAATGGATGATAAATTGTTCATATAGACTTTCCGGCGCGCAGCGCCGGAAGGGATATGAACGGTTCGAAAGGGGATTCAACCATGAAAAAGCGTATTGTCGCACTGATCCTTGCACTGGTCCTGCTGGTTCCCTGCGCGCTGGCCTCGGCGGAAGTTTTTTACCGCCTGAAGGACCGGGCGAAGCTCCGCCAGCTGCCGAACTATGACTGTGTCGTTCTCGACACCTACCGCGCAGACTGGGCGCTGACCATCAACAATACGGTTGACAAGAACTGGGCCAGCATCACCTTCACCAACGGCAAGGTCGGCTATATTGAGCGGTCTCACCTGGTCCGCTGCTCCAGTTCCTCCGCCTGGATCAAGAAAAACGACACCAAGCTCCGCCACGGTCCGGACTATACCTTCGCCACCCTTGCGGTGCTGTACAAAGGCCAGAAGGTTACCGTCATCACCAGGGGCGTCAATTACAGCTATGTCAAAACTTCCGAAGGCTACGGATACGTTCCGACCAGTATTCTGAGCAAGAAAAAAATTGCTCCGGATCCCGGTCCGAAACCCGGCCCCTCCGGCTATGACGCCTGGGTTACCAGCAAGGGCGGAACCGTCGGCCTGCGCTCCGCTCCCTCCACTTCCAAGACCGTCGTCATCGCGGATATCGCCTACGGCACGCCGCTCCATGTGGACGAATACGGCAGCAGCTTCTGCTACGTAACGGTCGACGGCATGGAAGGCTACATGCGGACCAAGTACATCTCCAAGGTACAGCCCGCACCCCTGCCCACCGGGAAACCCACGCCCGCGCCGTTCGTCCCCTACTCCACGACGGCCAGACAGGACTCCAAGGGCAATACTCCCCGCCTGTACCAGGGCGAAGGCCTCGGCTGGTCTTCCGTCAAACTAGAAGTCGGCGACGCGGTCGAAGTTCTCTCCCGCGGCAAGGATCCCTACTGGGTCAAGGTCGCCGTGGACGGCTCCAAGGGCTATATGCCCCTGAAGTTCCTGAACTGATCGCTGTACAGAATAACCGCTGCCCCGCGGGACCCCGCGCGGCAGAATCCGGAGGATCTGTATGAAAGGGAAAAAAGGCTGCGCCGTCGCGATCTTTGTCGGTCTGCTGCTGATCGCCGTGTTTGCGGTCGGTCTCGTATGTGAGAAAAATCCCGGTGCTTTTCAGCGGAAATATCATTACGACTACGCGCTGGAACAGTTCTGCGCATTCTGCGCGCGCTGGTGGCTTCCCGCCGGGATCATCGGAATCCCGACCTTCCTGGTTTCCCTCCTGATCTCCCTGCGCAGGGAATCCCGGGAAAACCAGCAATACTGAAATCCCTTAAAAAAGAAGCGAAACGGCAACATCCTGCCGCTTCGCTTCTTTTCTTTTTCTCCGCCGCCTTATACCGCGACCGGGCGGTACACCTCCCGCAGCCGGGTATTGTACCGGCTGTCCAGGCACATCCAGATTTCCGCATCCTCCACAGTTTCAAACCGCGGCATTCCAGCCGGCGGAACCAGGCCGACCCGCTCATATTCCATCTGCACCACCTGCCACGGGCGCAGATCCGGTTTTTCATATTTCTCTCCGGCGGTGAAAAGCAGGGCGCTGTTGATGGAACGGACGGTATTCATATTCATAAAATTGCTCATTGCGGTTCCTTTCCGGCCTTTGCGGCCTCTTCTATACGGTTCATCTGTTCCCGGCTGGGAATCTGTTCTTCTTTCAGTTTGCCGATTACGCGGCCCAGGCAGCGGACCGTCTGCCCTTCGTGGAAGGTCATGGTCCGGTATTCGGGATTGTGGGAATGAAGGCCGTCCTTCCGGTATTCCTTGATATAGCCTTCATTGTCCACCAGGAAGATCCCGATCTCCCCTTCACGAAGCTCTTTCGTATGCTGCACGAGAACCTGGTCTCCGTCGAAGAAGGTGGGCTCCATGCTCCGTCCGCAGACGGTGATGATCTCGTCCGCGCGCTCGGTATCCCGGTCGGCCAGGAGCGTGATCCTTTCGCCCTGCGCCTCCCCCAGCGCGGCGCCGAAACCGGCCGCGGCGCCAAGCTCGTTCCGGAACAGGGTGACCGTCCTCGGCAGCGGAAGGAGCTTCTCACTTTCCTTCTCCCGCTGCTCCGCCCGGCGGTCCCGCAGGGCTTCCATCTGCCACAGGATGCTTTCCCGGTCCCCTGCCTCCAGGCTGAAAAAAACTTCGAGCACTTTTTCCGCTTCGGCCGTACGCTTCCGCTCCTGGCCGAAGAAACGGTTCAGGGAAATCTTCAGCGCACTGCACAGGGCGGGCAGCGTTCCCAGATCGGGACGGGAGTGATTCGTTTCCCACCCGGCGACCGTATTCCGGCTGACGCCGACAAGCGCTGCAAGCTCCGCCTGGTTCATTCCCAGCGCGGTTCTCCGCTGCCGGATGATGGCTCCGTATTCCACGCTTCCGCCCCCTTTCGAAGCAAACTATATCACAATATGTTTCATATGTCAACATTTTATAATAATTTTGTTTCATTTTGAAACTTTTTGGTTTCAAAAAACAGGGAAACCTGTGCATGGCTTCCCCGTCAGTGTTTTTGCGGCAATCAGTTCAGTTCCGTGATGACGCCCTCCAGGATGTAGCGGAAGGACGGCGATGAGGACTGTTTGTTTTCCTCCCAGCCCTGGCTCAGATCCACCTTGTCCGCCGGATTGTCCGGATTGACACCGGTGTATTTTCCCTGGAACACGGAGGCTTTCCCCTTCTGGAAGGATGCGATCGAGCGGTTCATCCGTTCCTCTGTTCCGGCCGCGGCCGCGTGCTTGTTCAGCTCCAGCATCTGCACCCAGTCCTCCCCGAAGCCGGCGCTGATATCGTTGCCGTGCACGTTTCCTTTCACGACGTTTTCAATATCTTCCTTTTTCCAGAGCGCTTCCACCGCCTGCAGGATATAGGGCATCCAGTTGGTCCGGATACTGACCAGCGCGCAGGACGGAGCGACGTCCATCATGCTCTGGTGGTATCCGACGAAGTATACGCGGTTTCCTGCGGAAAAGGCGTCCTCGCAGGCAATGGCCGGCGCCATGGTGTTCGTATGGTGAGACAGAATGACGCAGCCCGCGTCGATCAGCTGCTGCGCGGTTTCCTTCTCCTTCGGATAATTGCTCCAGCTGTTTGTATACTTAACCTTCATCACCGCTTCCGGCGCCACGTTGCGCACGCCCAGCAGGAAGGCCGTGAATCCCGAAACAACCTCCGCGCTGTTGTTGGCCGCCACATAGCCGACGATCGCGTTTTCCGGCAGGATCGCGCCGCTGTCGATCAGCTCCCGCAGCTTCATGCCGGCCACAATCCCGGCCGTATAGCGCGCCTGGTAAATCTCCCCGTTGAAAGTATGGTAATTGTCCGGCTGACCTTCGGTCGGAATGGTCGGCATGGAAATCTGGCAGAACTGAACCTTCGGGAACTCCGCAGCCAGTTTCGGAGGAACATCCGTATCCTCGTTGATGAAAAGAATGCTGCAGCCTTTCCGGATCAGTTCCCGCATGGATTCCTCCGCAGCGTTCTGGTGAACGTTGCTGCGGACAAGAACCTGGATTTTGTCCCCGTAGAGTTCCTTCAGCTTGTACTGGGCCTGCAGGAAATTGCAGGTATAGGGCGTGCTCTCATCTTCGGAGCAGATGAAACCGACTTTCAGCCCAGTCTCGCTCTGCTGCCGGTTCCAGAAACCGGAAATCAGGCTGACCGCTCCCAGGATCAGTACGCAGACAATGAATGTTGCGATGATTTTATGCTTTACGTTCATGACTGACCTTCCTTTCGCTTCGGAATTCCTGTCCGGTTACTGTGCCGACGGACTTCCGGAATTCCCCTGCGTCCCAGGCTTTTCTGCTTTCTTTTCTTCTTTTTTTGTTTCTTCTTTTGCCTGCTCCGCGTCTTCCGTATGCACGCCGTAGAGCTTGTTCAGGTCGATGACGCCGTCACGGATCAGCTTCAGCAGGATATCCACAAACACGGGATCAAACTGCGTGCCGCGTCCCTTTTCCAGTTCGCCCAGGACATAGCCGAAGTCCATCTGCTTCCGGTAGACACGGTTCGCGGTCATCGCGTCGAAAGCGTCGGCCACGCCGATAATCCGGGCATACAGCGGAATCTCTTCGCCTTTGAGCCCCTTCGGATATCCGCGGCCGTCATACCGCTCATGGTGGAATTCCGCGCCCTCAATCACGTGGTCCAGCAGGGTGAAGTCGCTCAGGATCTTCGCGCCCTGGACCGTATGGGATTTCATCACGGCGTATTCCTCATCCGTCAGGCGGGAGTCCTTGTTCAGGATCGCGTCGGGAATGGCAATCTTGCCGATGTCGTGCATGTTCGCGGCCCATTCGATATCCTGGCAGTCCTTTTCACCCAGGCCAAACTCCTTGGCGATCTGCCTGGAATACAGCGCCACGCGGCGGCTGTGGCCGCCGGTACGCGGATCCTTGGCGTCCACCGTGCGGGCAATGGCGATCACCGTCTGTTTGCCCATCTCGACCAGGCGGTTTGCCTCCGCCAGTTCCTTCTTCATCCGGATTTCGCGGCGTTTTACCGTCAGCCAGGTGACCCACGCCACCGTAAACATCGGCAGGATCAGCATATACAGCACAAACCAGGGGCTGTCGTACAGTTCCTTTTCCTTGACGACGGAATAGGTCCGCTCCGCGAGGATGTTCTCCTTGTTGTTGTCGAACACCGCCAGGTGGAATGTGTAATTCCCGGAGGGAAGATTGGTGTAGACGATCGAATTCAGAGAGTTCTGCGGCATGATGGTCCAGTCGCTGTCAAACCCCTCCAGCCAGAATCCCACGTTCGGTTCCTGGATGGTGTAGTTGATGATTTCCGGATTCAGCTCCAGCCGGCTGACGCCGCGGCTCACGGTGATCGGTGAATTCCGGTCCACCCGGTGCGAGGCGCCATCCATTTTCGCGTACGGAACGCTCATGCGGAACACTTTCGCGCCGCCGCTGAGCTTGTTGATGTTCAGCACAAACGCGCCTGTATCGCAGGGCAGATACAGTTCCCCGGTCTTCCCGTTGAACCAGGTCCAGGAGTTCGCCGTCAGGGAGCTGTTCAGGCCGCGCCGGCTGTCCAGCAGGTCATAGCGCAGTTCCTTCTTCCCGCTGAGCAGTTCCGCCCGGTCGACCACATAGATGCCGGCGCTGGAGAGCACAAACAGGTTGTCCGTTCCCTGGATCCAGATATCGTAATTGTTGTAGTACGGAAAATTGTCCAGCGAGCGGATCGTATAATCCGGATTCATATAGCACAGGCCGTTGCTGGTCACCAGGAAAACGCCGCCGGTCTTTTCATCCGGGATCGCCCGCAGGATGACTTCGGAACTCAGTCCGTCCGCGCGGGTCAGCATCTTCGAGACCTTGCGGCCGTCCAGCACCGCCACGCCGTTTCCGTCCGTGCCTGCCAGAATGGTTCCGTCCGGCAGTTCGCAGATCGTCAGCACTTTGGAGGTCATCCGTATGCTTTCCTCGATCCGGTGATCCCGGATAAAGCACAGGCGCGTGTCGCCGCCCGCGGCAATCGTCCCGTCCGAAAGCTGGCGGACGACGCGGGTCCGGTTGTCGAACCCCCCGTTTTCCGCGTCATACAGGCGCTGCTCCCCATCCGGGCTGATCTCGACCAGGCCGCTGCTGTAGGTGCAGATCCAGAGGCTCCCGCTGCTGTCGACCGTCATGCAGCGGATCCGGACGCCTGTAAACTGTTCGGTCAGTTCGTTCCGGACCCTGCTCTTGCCGCTGAGGTCCACGGCGTCCAGTCCTTTGTCCGTGCCGAAGTAGAAGGCGCCGTTCCATTCCACGATCGTGTTGACGACCCGGTTGTCCAGGCCAACCGTGGCATAGATGTCCCGGAAATCGGAGGGAGCCATGCGCAGCAGGCCGAGCCGGGAGGACGTGAACCAGATATTGCCCTGATAGTCCATCAGCATGTTGTCGATGGAATTGTTGAAGTGATTCGTATTGATGCGTTCGAAATGACCCGCGGGCGTCCGGTATCCCACGCCGTTGTCAGCGGAGATGAAAAGTTCTCCCGTCGGCAGGTAGCGCATGTCCTTGATGCTTTTCAGGTCGCCGCAGGTCCAGACATCCGTCTCCTCAAACCAGCCCTTCGAAATGTCAAAAACGTGAATTTTGTTCCCCGTCGTCGCCGCCAGCAGCTTTCCGTCCGGCGTGAAGGCGCAGCTTTTGAAAGCGTCGTTCCCGTCCTCGATCAGCCGCCGGGAACTGCGGATCTTCCCTTCCCGAAGCAGGTAAAGCATGCCGCTGTCGGTCACCGCGGCCACATTCCCTTCCCCGTCCGCGGCGCTGTCATCCGCGTAGGTCACTTCCGTCAGCGTATTGATCCGCTGCAGGCCGTAGTTCAGCGAAAGGACCTGCATGGCGGAGGTGGTGCCGATATAGTAGTATCCGTCCGAGCTGCGGACAATGGAGCGGACCGCATTGGAAGGAAGGCCTGCGCTCTGGTCGACCACATTGGCCACCTGCCCGTTGATCACAATGCTGAGGCCGTTGTCGTTCGTTCCGATCCACAGGCGCCCTTCCTCATCCACATACAGGCAGTTGACGTTGCGGACGGATTCATACGAATCCATCCAGGTGAACTCCCGCCCGTTATACCGGTACAGGCCGGCGTAGGTGCCGATCCACAGAATGCCGTCGTTCGTCTGGGCGATATCGTTGGCCTCGCCGCAGGGCAGGCCGTTGGTGCTGGAATAGATCGTCTGCACATAGTCGTTGTAATTGATCGTATCCGCGGTCGGGACCTCGTCCGCCCGCGCCCGGGCCTGCATTCCCGGAACGGTGAGCGACACCGCGAGCAGGACGGCCAGCAGGCCCGCCGCGGCCTTCTTGTCCGTTTCGGTGGCCTCCGCCACTTTTTCCTCTTCCGATTCCTCGTGCCCGTTCGCCTTGTCCAATTCCTGCTGTTCCTTCTCCCGGCGCTTCGCCTTCAGGCCGGCGCACCAGCCGTTCAGCCGGATCACGGCATACAGCACAATCAGGATGGCCAGCTTGTCCAGCACTTCCACATAGAGCTGGCCGACCGGCAGGCTCAGGAAGAACGGAACGCCCTTCTCCGTCAGGAAGCCGGCCACCGCGTCGCCCCAGAGGTTTCCGGTACTGTTGGTGCCGAAAATAAAGTTCAGCGGGGTCGCGACGACGGTCGCGGTCACAGCCGTCATCATGGCTGTCGTCAGAATGCCCAGCAGGTTCGCGAACCCCTGCCGCCGCGCGGCCAGGCCGATCACCAGGCCGATTGCGATGCTGACAACGCAGTAGATCCAGTTGTCGCCGAAAGCGAGATAATTCACGAAATTCGTCGTCGCGCCGACCAGCGCGCCGCAGACGGGACCGCCCAGGTAGGCTGCCAGCGCTGTACCGGCGGAATCCAGCCACACCGGCAGCTTGTTCGTTACGGCAAACAGGCTTCCGGCGTAGTTTCCGAGGATACAAAGCGCGATCAGCACGCAGAACCAGCAGAACTGGCCTTTCTTCAGGATGTATTTCTCCATTTCCGTCGCATCCTCCCTTACAGCCCGGGCTTCCCCGCGCGCCTCAGGATATTCCCCCTGATCCGCGCTTCGCCCGGCCGGAAAAAGCCCCGCGTTCCGGGCACAGTTACCCGTCTGCAATTATAACAGACTATCAGAAAAAATACCATGTGCTTTCCTGTTTTTTACCTTTTCCGGGAAGAAAGTTCTTCCCTGTTCCGTTTTATATCCGGAAGGATGAAAAGGGGGTTTTCCGCATGCGCAAACCGCGGCTGTTTCTTCTGTGTCTGTTCCTGTCTGTCTGCCTGGTTTCCGGTGCCCTGGCCCAGGAGGTTTCCTGTCCCGCGGCGCACCTGATTCTTTCCGTGCCGGATCCGTGGACCGTGGTTCCCCTGTCCGCCGCCGATGATCCGGATCTCTGCCTCCTGCTGGAGGGGAAAGAGATGACGCTGGCAGTCTATGTGACGGATGTGAACGGCGTCCTGCCGGACAGTTTCGAGGTCCTGCTCGGCAACGAAACCGAATCCGGAACGGATGTGCGGAGCGGGAAAACGATGGACTACGTCGCCGGCACTTCCGAGGAAGGCGATTACCGGATCTATACCTGGCTGGATGAGCGCAACCAGGTGCAGCTGTATTTCCTGATTTACGGGCAGCCGCAGGCCGCCCTGAAGACCATCGGGGAAATTATGGACTCCATTGAATTCCGCTGACCGTCCGCTTTCCGGAAAGCAGTCCTTTCCGGACTGTTTTTTTGTTTTTGGCGTCTTCTGCCGCCCTTTTTCCTCCGGGTCTGCGCCGCGTCCGTCCGGGCAGCGCTTGTCAGCCGGGCGAAATTGGATATAATGATGTACGACCAACATCGGGAAGGAGCGGACGCATGGAAATCACAGGCGGAAACGGAATGCCCGCAGTCGGAATCCCCCGGGCACTGCTGTATTACCGGTACGGAACGCTGTGGGAGCATTTCTTCCGGGCGCTGGATGTCCGGGTGACGCTGAGCCCTCCGGGCAGCCGCGGCATCCTGGAAGCCGGCGCGCGTCTCGCCCCGGACGAAAGCTGCATTTCCCTGAAAATGTTCATCGGCCACGTGGAATCGCTTGTCGGCCGGTGTGAGCGGATCTTTATCCCCCGCTACAGCAATTACGGCTATACCGATCTTTTCTGCACCCGTTACGAGGGCATCTACGACCAGGCAAGGAATATTTTCCGGTCATCGGGACAGCGTTTCATCACCTGCAACATCGACGTGATGAACGGATCCCCTGAAGCCCGGGCGTTCGAACAGCTGGGCGCTGAACTCGGCTTTTCCGGGCGCGAAAGCCGGCGTGCCTGGCGGGAAGCCTCCGGCGCGCTGGAGCAGGAGCGGAAGGCCGCCGGCCGCGCGCAGAAAGAAAAGGCCGGAAACCCCGGAATGAAGGTCCTGCTGGCCGGGCACAGCTATATTCTGTCTGACCCGTACCTCGGAAAGCCTGTCCGGGATTATCTGGACGCCGCGGGCGCGGTTACCCTGCGCACGGACGTCCTCGATCCGGACGTCTCGCGGAAAGCCTCCACCCGCTTCTCCCCCACATGCCGCTGGCTCGTCAGCGAGGAGGTCGTCGGCGGGGTCATGCTTCTGAAGGAAAAGGTGGACGGCATCATCCTGGTCAGCGCTTTCCCCTGCGGCCCGGATTCCATGACCAACGAGCTGCTGATCCGTCGGATCAAAGGCGTGCCTGTCCTGCCGCTGATCCTGGATATCCAGAGCGGCATGGCCGGCATCGAAACGCGCATCGAAAGCTTCCTGGATATTATCCGCTTTCAGAAGGGGGAGACGGTATGAAGCAGCAGCGCAAGGTCGCCCTTCCCCGCTACGGTGAATACAACTGTGCCCTGAAATATCTCGTCGAGCAGGGTTTTGAGGCGCAGTGCGTCCTTCCGCCGCCGCTGTCGAGGCGGACGGAGGAACTCGGCGCGCGCAACAGCCCGGACCTGGTCTGCACGCCGTTCAAGACGACGCTCGGGAGCATGATCGAATCACTGGAGGCCGGCGCCGATACGATCATCATGGTACACGGCGCCTGCCGCCTGAATTACTTCGGCGAGCTGCAGGAACAGATTCTCCGGGACCTGGGATATTCCTTTGACTTCATCAACCTGTCCCTCTACAACACAGGGAAAAAGAAGGACATTCTGCGGGCGCTGAAGGTCATCAATCCCCGCTGCAACATGATCAAAGCGGGCCGCGCCGTCTATGACGCCATAAAGATGGTCGAATATCTGGATGATACGACTTCGATGTATTATCAGAACTGCGGATTTGATCCGACGGGAACCTACCCGAAAATCTACCGGAAATTCATTGCGGATCTGTACGCCGCCCGGAATCTCGGGGACATCCGGGAAGGATACCTGAACGCGAGCCACGCCTTCGCGGACGTCGCGCTGGAAAAAGGGCCGGATCCGATCCGGATCGGGATCATCGGCGATTACTATACGGTCATGGATCCCTTTTCCAACCTGGAGATCGAGCAGAAGCTGGCGGACATGGGCGTGGAGGTCCACCGCCTGATGAACATCACCAACGATATGCTGCGCAACAGCGAAAAGAACAAGCAGATCCTCATCCGCCGCTTCAGCGAATATTCCATGGGCGCCAGCTCCACCACGGACATCTGGCAGGCGCAGAACTTTGCCGAGCGGGGTTTCGACGGGGTAATCCAGGTCAAATCCGCCTTCTGCATGCCGGAGACGGATATCATGCCGGTGCTCGCGAACCTCTCCCGGGAATACAGCATTCCTGTGCTTTATCTGACCTATGATTCCCAGACCAGCGACGTGGGCCTGATGACACGGCTGGAAGCCTTTTTCGATATGCTTGAAATGAGAAAGAAGGTGGCCCGATGAATCCGCAGAACGCATTCCTCGGCATTGACGTAGGATCGATCTCCACAAAGGCCGTCATCATCGATGAACATAATACCATCCTGGCGCAGGAATATATCTGGACCGAGGGCAATCCGATCGGTGCCGTCAAAAAACTGCTGGGTCTGCTGGAGAAGCAGCTGGACCGGGACGCGTGGCGGATTACCGGCGTCGGCGCGACCGGAAGCGCCCGGCGGCTGGTCGGATCCATGGTCGGCGCAACCGTCGTCAAGAACGAGATCACCGCGCACGCCGTCGGAACGACCGCCTTTCATCCGGATGTCCGGACCATTCTGGAGATCGGCGGGCAGGATTCAAAGATCATCCTGGTGGAAAACGGCATCGCCGTCGATTACGCGATGAACACGCTGTGCGCCGCGGGAACGGGAGCCTTTCTTTCCAGCCAGGCCAGGCGGCTGGGCATCGAAGTGGAGGAAATGGGACAGTACGCGCTCCGCTCTTCCCATCCGACCATGATCGCCGCGCGCTGCACGGTCTTTGCCGAATCGGATCTTGTGCATAAAATCCAGATGGGCCACCCGCGGGAGGATATCATCGCCGGCGTCTGCCGCGCGGTCGCCTCCAACTATATCAACAACGTGGGCAAGGGAAAGAAAATTGCCTCCCCGGTCGTGTTCCAGGGCGGCGTCAGCAAGAATGCCGGCGTGGTCCGCGCCTTTGAGGACCTGCTCCGCTGCCCGGTCATCGTGGATGAGAACGGACACCTGATGGGCGCGATGGGCGCCGCAATCCTTGCGAAGCGCAGCCTCAAACGAACGGTGTTCGACTTCTCCGTCGAGAAGATGGAATTTGTCACCCGGGAGCGGAACTGCGGCGGCTGCTCCAATAACTGCGAGGTCATCTGCGTGTACCGGGACGGCAGCCTCATCGATTTCTGGGGCAACCGCTGCGAACGGGGCGCCGTGCACTGAAAACTCCCGCGCACCTTTCCGGGACGCGGTTACAATAAGGAATCAGCCGGTAATCAAAAACAGAGGACGGATGAAGGAGGACAAAACATGTTCGGACGCAGACCCGACGGAAGACGGGTAAAGAAACTGGATCCCATTGTGCAGATCACCCCCTACCTGATGCCCATGCGCTGCGACGCCCAGGTTTTCCTGGAGCACAAGGCGGATTATGAAAAGATGAGCCGCTATATCGTGCGCAAAAGCCAGGAAGGGGAAAAGATCACCTTCATGCAGATCCTGGTCGCGGCCTACGTCCGCGCCGTCAGCCGGAACCCGGAGGTCAACCGGTTCATTTTCAACAAGCAGTATTTCTCCAGAAACAACTGCTCCGTATCCTATACGGTGCTGAAAAACCCGCAGGATACCGACAGCAACGAGGATACTGTGCGCATTCTCTTTGACCTGACGGATACCATCTTCGACGTCCGGGACCGGATGAATGACGCGGTGGAAAAAAGCCGCGCGGCGGAAGAAGGCGGTTTTGCCATCAAACTCGCCCGCGGACTGCTCGCTGTTCCCGGCCTGGCCACGCTGGTCGTCGGCCTGGTGCGGCTGCTGGACCGGTACGGAATCGCCCCGGGCGTGCTGATGCAGGAGCTTCCGCTGTACAGCGGACTCTATATCACCAACAACGGCTCCATCGGCCTGCACCATCCCCTGCACCATATCTACAATTTCGGCAACGTCAGCCTGTTCTTCGGCATGGGCAGCATCCAGAAGGAAGCCGTGGTCGAAGCGGACGGCAGGGCCAGGATGCGCCGTGTGCTGCCGCTCGGCATCACCGCGGACGAGCGCGTCTGCTCCGGCGCCCACTACGCTGCCTTCTTCTTTGACATCATCCACCTGATGGATCACCCGGAGGAACTGGAAACGCCGCCTGAAAAAGTGCGTTTCGATCCGGGTGTGGAATACCACGTTCCCAAGGTCAGGAAATGAGTTTCCGGCATACAAAAACATGCAGCGCGTACATTCGGCGCTGCATGTTATTTTTGTATCCGTTCAGTTGCCGGGGTAGACGATCAGGGAGCGGACATCGTATGCGGAGAGCTTCTTCCGTCCCTGCAGGCCGGCGAGCTCCATCACAAACACCATCCGGATCACCTTGCCGCCCAGCTTCTCAACCATCTTCGCGGTGGCCTCGGCGCTCCCCCCGGTTGCCATCAGGTCATCCACAACGACAACCTTCTGTCCGGGAAGAATCGCATCCTGATGGATTTCGATCTCGGCCTGGCCGTATTCCAGGTCGTACTTCTGGCTCACGGTCGCGCGGGGAAGCTTTCCCTTCTTGCGCACGGGAACAAATCCCTTTCCCAGCAGGTACGCTACGGGAACACCGAAAATAAAGCCGCGGGATTCCGGCCCGACAACCAGATCAAAATCCAGATCACGGACCTGGTCCGTCAGCTGGTCGACCGCCATCCGCAGTCCGTCCGGATCCTGAATCACGGAAGTGATATCCCGGAACTGGATCCCGGGCTTCGGAAAATCCGGAATGGTTATGACATAATCCTCAAGCCTGTCCCTTTTCACGTGCGTTCCCTCCCCGCTTTTCCCGGGTTCTCAGTCCCACAGATCCACGCTGCCGGTTTCATTGCCGCGGACCCAGTATGCTTTGTTCTCATCGACGCGGATATAAATCTTGTCCGCCTTGCCGACCTTGGCCAGGATCGCTTCCGGCGTGATATTCCCGCCCATGGGGCTCTGGATAATCATCTCGGGCTTCTTGGCAGCCTTGGGAGCGGGCTTGGCAGCGGGCTTCGCTGCAGCCTTCGGAGCAGCCTTGGCAGCGGGCTTCGCGGCGGTTACTTTCTTTTCCGTTTTGTTTTCCTCAGTCTTCTTGGTGGCCATTGGTTTCATCCTCCTTCGTTGATTCAAGCGGTATTGTAGCAGAATTGCCCTTTTTTGTCTACATTTCCTGTGTTTCCATCGCTTTGCTGAACTGGGTTTCATACAGTTCCTGGTATGTTCCGCCGGCGTGGACCAGGTCCCTGTGCTTTCCGCGCTCGACGATCCGGCCGTCCCGGATGCAGGATTCCCTTCCCCCGCGGTTTGATTTTTCGCATTTCCGCGGGTATAATACCCGTATATCCCCGCGAACAACCATTCGGAGGAATATCCATGCGTCATCTGCTTCATAAAACATTATCCATACTGCCGGCCCTGCTAAGTGTCACCGTTGAATAACCCAAAAAACGAGCTGCGGGGTCCTGCGGAATGAAACTGATCTGGAGATATGTGCGTCCCTACCGCCGGTTCATTCTGGCGGTCATGGTGATCAAGCTGATCGGTACGGGTACCGACCTGCTGCTTCCCTATGTCCTGGAGCACCTGCTGGATCACGTCATTCCCGCCGCCTCCGACGCCTGGCCTGTCGTCGCCTGGGGCGCCGTCATGCTGGGCCTGACGCTGCTGACGCGGATCCTGAACATCACCGCCAACCGCATGAGCGTGCGCGTGGCGAAAAACAGCACCTACGCCGTCCGCCGGGATCTTTTCCATACGGCGCTGAACCTGTCCGGCCGCCAGATGGACAAGGTCGGCCTCCCCTCCCTGATCTCCCGGATGACCAGCGACACCTATAACGTCCAGAGCTTTGTCCGCATGATCCAGACGATGGGAATCCGCGCGCCGATCATGCTGCTGGGCGGCACGGCCATCACCCTGACGATGGATACGGGCCTCGCCATGATCCTCTGCATCATGGCGCCCGTCATGATCGTGCTCGTCTGTTTTGTCTCCTGGAAAGGCATCCCGCTTTACAACGAAGTGCAGCGGCGCATGGACGTGCTCGTCCGGCGCATGCGGGAAAGCATCACCGGCATCCGCGTAGTCCGCGCCCTGAGCAAGGAAACCTACGAGGAAAACCGTTTCGGCGAGGCGAATACCCGCATGGCCCGTCAGGAAGTCAAGGCCGGCGTGATCATGAGCCTTCCCGGGCCGATTGTTACGCTCTTCCTGAATATCGGTCTGACGCTGGTGGTCCTTGTCGGCGCCCGCCGGGTCAATGACGGCCAGACGGCGCCGGGCGTGATCCTGGCCTTCCTGACCTATTTCAATATGATCCTGATGGGCGTCATGGGCCTGAACCGGATTTTCATGATGATGTCCAAGGCCAACGCCTCCGCAAACCGGATCGGCGAAGTAATTGACCTGCCGGAGGAGCTGACGCCCCTGCCCGCGGATCAGTGCGCCGCGGCGCCGGGCGGCGAAGCCCTGATCTTTGACCATGTCTCCTTCAATTACGACGCGGATTCGCCGGAGGAAATGCACGGACAGTTCCTCGGCGAGGAGCGCCGCCAGTGCCTGAAGGATATCTCCTTCCGCGTTCCGAAGGGCGGAAGCCTGGGGATCATCGGCGCCACCGGCAGCGGAAAAACCACGATCATCAACCTCCTGATGCGCTTTTACGATCCGCAGCAGGGCCATGTCTTCGTGGACGGCCGGGACGTCCGCGCCTATGCGCGGGACGACCTGCACCGGAAGTTCGGCGTTGTCTTCCAGAACGACGTCATTTTCGCCGACACTCTCCGGGAGAACATCACCTTCGGCCGCCCGGTCACGGAGGAGGAAATGGCTTCCGCCGCGCAGGACGCCATGGCCGACAGCTTTATCCGGAACACGCCGGACGCCTATGAGCACAGGGCCGCCATCCGCGGCGCGGATTTCTCCGGCGGTCAGAAGCAGCGCCTCCTGATTTCCCGCGCGCTCGCCGCCCGTCCGGAAATTCTGATCCTGGATGACTCCTCCTCCGCCCTGGACTACCGGACGGACGCGGAACTGCGCAAGGCCATCCGGGAGCATCACGGCGAAGCAACCACGGTCGTCATCGCACAGCGCGTCTCCTCGATTCTCTCGCTGGATGAGATCCTTGTCCTGCATGAAGGCGAAATGATCGGCCGCGGCACGCATGCCGGGCTGATGGAAAGCTGTCCTGAATACCGGGACATCTGCCTGACCCAGATGAAGGAGGGTGAGTAGATGGCCCGGGATACCGTTATGAAAAAGCCGAAGGACACCCGCAGTGCGCTGCGCCGGATGCTCCGCTACCTGGGCCCGTGGAAGTATGTCATCCTCGGGGTCGCCGTGCTGTGCCTGGTCAGCAATCTGCTCAACCTCTGGGGCCCCAGCCTGGCCGGCTCCGCCATCCGCGAGGCCGCCGCGGGACCCGGAAAAGTGAACTTCGAAGCGGTGAAGCACGACGCCCTGCTGATGCTCGCCTGCTACGTGTCCTCCGCCCTGCTGGGATTCGGCATCAGCCTGATCATGACCGTCGTCAGCCGCCGCGTCGCCCGCCGGATGCGCCAGGACGTATTTGAAAAGCTGATGCGCCTCCCGGTCGGCTATTTTGACCGCCACCAGGCCGGGGATATCATTTCCCGCGTTTCCTATGATATTGACGTCATTTCC